>VGSX01000086.1 GCA_016874895.1 Deltaproteobacteria bacterium | reverse complement strand
GATGAGGGTGCTCACCGCGGCCACGATGTAGCGGTCGAAATAATCCAGCAGATTCAGGCCGGTGAGGACGAAGACGGCCCAAAAAACGGTCCTGCGGGAGACAGGGAAATTCACTGGCCCTTCCTTTTGTTGCCCTGATGTTGGCGGCTGCGAAACGTGTAAAACTTATATAGCACCTCCCAGGGAGATTTGGCTACCGCAAAGTTATTACTGAGGGCGTGACCTAGGTTAACTTTTCACCCTCACCCTGGCCCTCTCCCTCAAGGGAGAGGGGAATTGAGGGAAGATTTCATTAAATCAATTTTTTGCTCTGAGTAATAAGGGCTGCGTCAATCACCCCGACAGGGCCCGGGAGACCATCCAAACATGTTCCATTCTGTATCTAAGCCGTCCGGTGTGATAAGAAATCTAAACATTCTGTTTTAATTCCTGAACTATCTCCAACCTGTTGTTAAAATTAATAAAAATAAAATTTATAACTTTATATGTTTTAAAATGTGAACATTAGAAAAAACAGGTTCATATTTACTGTTTTATTTATATATTAAAATCAATATGTTGAATGTGCTTCGATGGTTGGTATAATTATTGCTATACTGATCAATGGGGTAATATGCAATAAGCTATAGTCTACGCCTGTTCAGTTTTTTAACAGCTTTACCGGCAAAGGCAGGATGACTTAGGGTCGAGCCCCACAATACTATGCACTTGCCTCCCTTCTTGGGAAAGCTTTATTATATGAAGAGGTTACTAATATTCCTCCTGACGTTCACCACCATAAGCGGGGCAGTTAAGGTGATGGCCCTGGGGAGCGGTGCGCTTCCAGAGAAAGTTATTTTCTCTGCCGCCAGCTCTTACAACGAGGCCACCAGCAATGAGGCGGCGGCGGCCTGGGGCAAGGTCGCGGCTTTAGAGCTGGGTGGCAAACCGCCGCAGGAGTTGGTATCCGGCCTGATTTTGCTGCACCACTACACGGTGGGCCGGATCAACCCGGCCACCTCGGAATGGGTGGTGATAATGCACACCCGGGTGCCGAATGGCCCGCGTCTGACCTTAGTGCGGCTGGACTGGAAATCCCTGGAAGTCAAAGACCGGCGGGATATTCCTTATCCCGATGCTGCGCCTGCTGATGCGGCCGCAGCCGCGGCTCGCATTAATCAACATCCCATCTATCCCCCCCATACCTGGCAGGTCAGGCCGGAGCAGGTGGAAGCGGTGGGGGATTATTACCTCTTTTTTCAACCCGCAACCGACTTCGGCGGCACCGCCGTTGTCCATAAGCCTTCGGGACAATTGGTTTTTTCAGCCAGCACCATAACTATGGGATCGGGCCGCCTGGTGTATCCGCCCGGCCCTTCGGCAGGAGATCCCAGACCCCGGACCAGACCGCCGGGACCGGGCCGCTGAGGAGCAGGGCGGTTATTTTCTTCAGAGGCGTGAATTATGAAAGGTCGTAACCGGCCATGACAAAGTAGGTAAGGAAAACATTGTGACCACATGCGTCACCGGCGCGGCGCCGCCTCGGGTGACAAACCCTGATTGGTTATCATAACAAAGGAGGCTTCCATGCATAAAATTATGAGACTCAAGACTTTCCTGGTTGCCCTGGGCCTGTTTGCCCTAGCCTTGGCCCCGGCGGCTCATGCCCTGGATGAGGCCCTGAAAGTAATCAACGCCCGGCCGGCGGACCTGGCCCCCATCGGGGTCGATGTGGACGGCAGCGGCGTCAAGGCCGGGGTCCTGGAACTGAGAAATGTCGCCCCCCATGTCAACCTCCCGTCTATTACCACCCTTCCTTCTCCGGCTTGGACCCATGCCCACCCCACCCAAGTAGCCGGCTGCATCGCCAGCAACCACTCCACTTATCGGGGCGTGGCGCCGGGGGTGGGCTTATACTCCTTTGCCATGGATGCCTATTGGCCAACTTATGGTGATAACGATGTGGTCATTGGCGGGGATTGGATGGCGGCCAATGGTGTCAAGATCATCAACAACAGCTGGGGATATTTTCCGAATTACTTCGCCCCTGACGGCCAAAGCCGGCCCAGCAAATACTTCGACTGGCTCGGCAACCAAAAGGATATCATTGTGGTGAGTTCCGCCGGCAATGAAGGAGATTCCGGCTACTATACCGTCCGCTCTCCGGGGGACAGTTATAACGGCCTCACAGTGGGGGCCACGGACCCGGTGAATGTCCACAACCAGGTAGCCTATTTCAGTTCCAAGGGCCCGACCTGGGATGACAGGATTAAGCCGGATATCGTCGCTCCGGGAGCCGGCATCATCACCACCAAGTTGAATGACGAATTCACCTCTGGATTATACGGCAGTGTGGCCGGGACCAGCTTTTCCGCCCCCATTACCGCCGGGGTGGCCGCCATCCTGACCGAGTATGGCGCTGCCAACAGTCATTCCACCGACCACAAGGTCATTAAGTCAGTAATGCTGAATTCGGCCAGCAAGGACGGCGGCGAGAAACCCGGGGAGATCCAGGTGCGCCGGTATGACGGCAATTTATGGCAGTCTTACGATCCCGGCGTCGAACCCCTGGATGACAATATGGGGGCCGGCCAGGTGAATGCCCTGGCGGCTTTTGTCCAGTACCAGGGCGGCGAGGCCCTGCCGGGCATCCAGAACGCCACCGAGATCAGCATCGATCCGGTGGGCTGGGACCGGGAGCAGGTAACCGCGGCCCGTGCCGTGCGATATAACATCAATCAGCAGCTCCAGGGGGGCTCCAAATTAACCGCCACCCTGGTCTGGGACCGGATCATGGAACGCCAGTCCACAGGCGGTCCATCTTATGCGGATGACTTCAACGTGCTGCGCTTCGCCGATCTGGACCTGTATTTAATGGACAGCTCCGGATATTTAATTGGCACGGACTCCTTAGGGCGGGTTAGCTGGTCTCAAAGTATTATTGACAACGTGGAACATATCTACTTTGACCTGCCTTATGATGACTTTTATTCCCTGCTGGTGAGAAATTGGAGCGATTTCTCGGAAGAGTTCGCCCTGGCGGTCTGGGGGCACCCCGTGATCGTGGTGCCCTTGCCTTCGACCCTTATGCTCCTGGCCCCGTCCCTGGGCATCCTGATGTTCATCGGCCGGCGGCGGCGGGCTTAAGGTGGCGATCCGCTTCTGATGGCCAGAGGCCATGGCAGTTGTAGATAAAGTATGAAATAAAAATCAGGCCCCTGGGGGATGCTTCAGGGGCCTGATCTGTTGGTGAGAATTTATTTCCAAGGCGGGATGCGCTTCGCTTTCCCGCCCTACAGGGTGAACTTTCTCCTGGTTCCCAAGTTACCCTTGGGAACCCAATATTTCGCCAGGCTGTGCTTGGCCACCTTGCATAAACTTGTGGGTAAGGCCTAGTTTCTAAAGGGGGCAGGGGGATTTTAACGGTATAACCGCGAACCTCAAATCGTAGCACTCCTGCCCCGGTGTTATCCGGAGCACCGTTGCAGCAGGTCTCGGGCCCGCTGGCAGACGTTTTCCAGGTTAAAGCCATATTCCTGGAGCAATACCTTCCCCGGTGCGGAGGCCCCGAAGCGGTCCACGCCGATGACCTCGAGGTTGGGACAGGCCTGGGGAATGTAAGGCCGCCAGCCGAGACTCAGGCCGGCTTCCAGGGCCAGAAGGGGGGTGGCAGCCGGAAAAACCTCTTGCTGATACGCCTCGGGCTGGGCCTGAAAGAGCTCCCAGCAGGGGAGACTGACGACCCGCACTCCCACGCCTTCCTTTAATAATACCTCCCGGGCCTCCAGGGCCAGGTGGACTTCCGAGCCGGTGGCGGCCATAATCAGGTCCAGGGGGCTTCCCGCCGGGGCCTCGGCCAGCACGTAAGCGCCCCGGGTCACCCCCCCGGGAATCTGGGGAAACTTTTCCAGATTCAGTATAGGCAGGTTCTGCCGGGTGAGGATCAGGGCCACGGGGCCGTCCGGGCGGCTGACCGCCAGGCGCCAGGCAACCGCGGTTTCATTGGCGTCCGCAGGTCTCATGACCAGCAGATGGGGGATGGCCCTGAGGCAGAGCAACTGCTCCACGGGCTGGTGGGTGGGGCCGTCCTCGCCGACGCCCAGACTGTCGTGGGTGAAGATGTAAATCACGTGCAGGTGGCCCATGGAGGCCAGGCGGATGGGGGGGCGCATGTAGTCGCTGAAGATCAGGAAGGTGCCGCCGTAGGGGATAAAACCGCCGTGGTAGGCCAGGCCGTTTAAGATTGCCCCCATGGCATGTTCCCGAACCCCGAAATGAATGTTACGGCCTTCGTACCGGCCGGCCTGAAAAGCCTGGGAAGTATTGATGATGGTCTTGTTGCTGGGGGCCAGGTCGGCGGACCCTCCCATTAACTGCGGCAGCCGGGGGGCGATGGCGTTGAGAACCTTCCCCGAGGCGCTGCGGGTGGCCATGGGTCCCTGGTCCGGGGAAAAAGCGGGGATAGCCCCATCCCAACCAGGGGGGAGCTCCCCAGCCATGAGAGTTTTAAACTCCTGGGCCAGTTCCGGAAATTGTTTGGCATAGGCCTGAAAAGTATTTTCCCATGCCTGCTGCCGGGTCCGGCCCCGTTCCAGGGCCTGGCGGCAATGTTCCAGGGCCTGGGGGGGAATCAGGAAAGACGGCTCCGGGGGCCACCCCAGGCGTTCCTTGGTTAAGGCCACTTCCCCTTCGCCCAGGGGTTCCCCGTGGGCCGCAGCGGTATCCTGTTTATGAGGGCTGCCATAACCGATGTGCGTCCGGACCGCAATGAATGAGGGCCGCCCGGTCTCCGCTCGGGCTGCGCTCAGGGCGGCAGCCACCTGGCTGAGATCGTTCCCATCCGCAACCCGCTGCACCTGCCAGCCGTAGGCGGCAAACCGGCCCAGGACGTCTTCGGTGAAGGTGATGTCGGTGCTGCCCTCGATGGAGATCAGATTGTCGGACCACAGGACAATGAGTCTGCCGAGCTTTAAGTGCCCGGCCAGGGAGGCGGCTTCGGCGCTGACGCCTTCCATCAGGTCCCCGTCGCTGGCGATGACATAGGTATAGTGCTGGACGACGGCAAAACCCGGGCGGTTAAAGCGGGCCGCCAGGGAGGCTTCCGCCATGGCCAGGCCCACGGCGTTGGCGATACCCTGCCCCAAGGGCCCGGTGGTGGCCTCGACGCCCGGGGTATGGCCGTACTCCGGATGGCCCGGGGTGCGGCTGCCCCACTGCCGGAACTGTTTGATCTCTTCCAGGGACAGATCAAAGCCGTAAAGATGGAGCAGGGCATACAGCAGCATACTGCCGTGTCCGGCGGAAAGTACGAAACGGTCCCGGTCGGGCCATTTAGGGTCCTGGGGGTTGAACTTCAGGAACCGGTCCCAGAGAGTGTAGGCCATGGCCGCATCCCCCAAAGGCATGCCGGGGTGGCCTGATCTGGCCTGCTGCACGGCATCCACCGCCAGAAATCTGATGGTATTGATACAGAGCTCATCCAGGGGTGAGGCCGGGAGGGTTAAGGTGTGGGCGTCTTCTTGCATTGCGGGTCCTTTCTGCGTCATCACTTGCCGATATTCGGCATGACTCACCCCCGATCCATGCTTCGGGGTTTGCTGTGCAGTATACCACTTGCAAGAAGATTTTTCCTTTTTTTTATCCCCGGCGCCAGGCCAGGTAACGGGAAAACAGCGCCTTCAACCCAGGGGTCAGGCGGGTGCGGTTATAGAGGTCGCCGGTCTGCCGGATGGCCTCGGCCTGGGTGGGGTAGGGGTGGATAACCCCGGCCAGCCGCCCCAGCCCGGTGCGGCTCACCATGGCTGCGGTTATCTCGCTGATCATCTCTCCTGCGTGGGAGGCCACGATGGTGGCGCCCAGGATGGCGTCACTCCCGGCCTTGACGTGAATCTTGACAAAACCCTCTTCCTGGCCGTCCAGAAGGGCCCGGTCCACTTCGCTTAAGGGTTTGCTAAAGGTTCGAACGGCAAGGCCCTGCTTCCGGGCAAGGTCGGCGGACAGACCCACGTGGGCCACCTCCGGGTCGGTATAGGTGCACCAGGGAACGATGAGGGCGCTGAGCTTCTTGCGGCCTCCGAACAGGGCATTCTGAATGACAAGGCGGGCTGCGGCGTCGGCCAGATGGGTGAACTGGTAGGGCAGGCAGACGTCCCCGGCGGCGTAGATGCCGGGGTTGGAGGTCTGCAGGCGGTCATTCACCAGGATGCCCCGGCCCTTGCCGCCTTCGTAGGCCACCCCGGCGGCTGCCAGATTCATCCCCTCCACATTGGGGGCCCGGCCGGCCCCCACCAGGATTGCATCAACCTCAATCCGGCCGGGCGCGCCGTTGCTTTCATAGTAAACGACTTTACCGGCCCCGGTTTTTTCCACCCTCAGGGGCTTGGCGTTGAGAATCAGGCTGATGCCTTCCCGGAGGAAGACCTGTTGGATCAGGTCCGCGGCCTCGGGGTCTTCCCGGTTCAGGAGGCGGTGGTACTTGTGGAGTAAAAAGACCTGGCAGCCCAGGCGCTGCAGGGCCTGGGAGAACTCGCAGCCGATGGGGCCGCCCCCCATGATGAGAATTCGTTCCGGCCGCTGGGTAAGGGAAAAAACGGTCTCGTTGGTAAGATAGCCGGCTTCCGCCAGGCCTTCCACTTTAGGGGCCACCGGGCGGCCGCCGGTGGCGATTACCGCCTTGTGAAAGCGGAGTTCCTGTTCCCCCACCTGCACCGTCTGGGGACCTGTGAAGGCGGCCTGCCCCAGGAAGACGTCCACCCCCAATTCCGTGAAACGCCGGGCGGAGTCATTCTGGCTGATGGCGCTTCGGAGGCGCCGCATCCGGGCCATGACTGCGGCAAAGTCCACGGCAACGCCTTCCGGGACCTGAACCCCGAACCGGTGCGCCTGCCGCACCTCGGCCGCGGCCCGGGCAGCCCGGAGGATGGCCTTGGAGGGCACGCAGCCGTAATTTAGGCAGTCGCCGCCCAGCAAACGGCGCTCCACCAGGGCGACCTTGGCCCCCAACCCGGCCGCGCCCGCGGCGGTCACCAGGCCCGCGGCCCCGGCCCCGATGACCACCAGATTATAACGGGGCGCGGGTTGAGGATTGAGCCAGCCGGAAGGGCGGACATTGTCCAGGAGGCTTTGATTGTACTCATCCCGAGGTTCTATTTCAGGGGAACTAAAGGTGAAAACTGTTTCAGCAGGCGGGGTTGCCTGCCCGGCCAGATTCTCCCGGGCCTGGAATTTTCCGCTGGCCAGTTTTACCAGAAAGGCCAGCAGAACGGCAGACGCGGCCAGGAACACCAGGAGCAGCCAGGGGACCTCGCCGGTGGCCAAACCGGCGGCCACGGTATCGGCCCCCACCACGTACAGGACCGTGGCCGGCAGCATACACAGCCAGGTCCAGAAAACATAGGTCCAAAAGGGCACCTGAGTCAGACCGAAGGCATAATTCAACAGGTTATAGGGAATGATGGGCGTCAGCCGGGTCAGGGCCACGATGATGGCCCCGTGGTCCGCGGTGAGGCGGTCCAGCCGCTGGAATTGAGCCTTTTCTCCGAGCCAGGCCACCACGGCCTCCCGGGCAAAGTAGCGGGAGACCAGAAAGGCCAGACCGGCTCCGAGAGTGGCCCCCAGGCTCACCACTACGATGCCCAGCCCGGCACCGAAGAGGGCCCCCGCGGCTATGGTCAGGGCCGATCCGGGGATGACCGCCACCGCCGCGGCCATATATACAACGATAAAAACCAGGGGCCCCCACGCACCCCAGCCCTGAATCCAGTGCCGCAGGTTCCCCAACACCTCCCCCAGGCCAAAGACCCGGGCAAGAATTAAGGCGGTGAGCAGAAAGATTAACAGGAGCAGCGGCCGCCGCCACTTTTTGGGGTCAGAGGCGCCCTTTCCGGCGGGAGACCGGTTTGGGGCAACCAGAGGTTTCGAGTCGGCGGTGTGCATCTGCTTCTCCCTCCAAATGGGTAAAAAAACAACCGAGCTGTTTTTAACATAACCCTGGAACTCGGAAAATCAATATCGGTTGGATCCAAAAGGGGGTATTCTTAGAGCGCCATCGGGTGATTATTATCTGTAAGCGGTCAGCGGTCAGCTTGCAGCCGTCAGCTAATGCTTTAAATTCAAATAGTTATTCTAAGGTAGGGAAAAATTATGGGCCGGTTCTTCTGGAAAAGGTTTTAGGGGCGGCGTAAAGCGATGACCGTGCCGTTCCGGCCAGTGACCTGAGCCCGACGGTAGGAGAATAAATCTTTTTCCTGGCAGCGGCTGCACCAGCCCGCCACGTGGATATTTCCAGGCCTGACCCCGGCTTGCTGCAATTGATCGCAGCTGAGCCGCCAGAGATCAAAGAAGTGGGGGCGCACCTGGTACGGCCAGAACTTTTCGGGGAATTCCTTTCTGTAGTTGATGAATTCCGCACAACAGGGCCCCAGGGACGGGCTCAAAGCCGCCCGGAGGTTTTCCGGTCGGGTACCGAAGCCTGCCCGTAAGTGCCCTACCGCCTGTCCGATGACATCGTGCACGTTCCCACGCCAGCCGCAGTGGATATTGGCGATAACCTGGTTTTCAGGGTCATAGAGGGCCACCGCCTGGCAGTCCGCCTGCTTGATCAACAGGCCTAATCCCGGGATATCGGTGATGAGGATATCAATGCCGTGTACCTCCCTGACGGGCTGAGGCTTTTCCTTGGCTGAGAGGATCAGGGTGTTGCTCCCGTGGACCTGGCCGACGCTGATGAGTTCGTTTAGGGCCATGGACAGCCGCACTAACCGGCGGTTCTGGCTCACCCGGTCCGGGTCGTCACCCACCCCATAACTCAGATTCAAACCGTCGTAGGGCGGCAGACTGACTCCCCCGCAACGGATCCAGGAGCGATAGGAAAGTTCCGGAAATACGTCCTCCAGGGACCAGGCGAGCCACGCCAGACCGTCTTCCTGGACTCTTTTGAAGTTCATTCCCCTCCCGGTTCTTTGCACTGATTCCCCCTCGATAACCTGGCAATGAGATCAATCGGGGCCTGCACGTTATTGCGGGACCGATTGCCTCCACCTCTACTATCAGGCGGTGCTATTCGGGGAATCCTGGTCTGCCTTCCTGCTGGCCACCACCCGGTCCCGGCCGGCGTGTTTGGCCTCGTACAGGGCAGCATCCGCAGCCCGCAGAAGGTCCTCATGATTTTCCCCGTCTTGCGGAAAAACGGCCACGCCTAAGGATATGGTAATGCCGCCTAGCCCCCGACCCTGATGTTCTGGATGGAGGTCATGAACTGCCTGGCGCAACTCCTCGGCCCGCTGGCAGGCGGTTTCCAGGGAGGTCTCGGGCATGATGACGGTGAACTCTTCACCCCCGTAACGGCAGGCCACGTCTTCTTTGCGCACCTTCTGGCGCACCATTTGGCCCAGGGCGCTGAGCAGCACATCCCCTGACGAATGGCCGAAGGTGTCGTTGTAACGCTTAAAATGGTCAATATCCAGCATCACAACCGCCAAGGGCAGCTCCCGGCGCCGCATCCGGTGTAGTTCCAGTTCCAAAGTCTCCACCATGAAGCGGCGGTTGAATAATCCCGTGAGAGGGTCCCGGATGGCCTGGTGGCGCAAGGTTTCCTGAAGTTTTATATTTCCCAGAGACAGGGCCAGATGTTCTGCCACCGTACGGGCCAGGGATTGCACGGTTTCAGGGAAAACGCCATGAGTATCGTCCCCATCTGCGGAGGCGGCCGACCGCACCTGTAATACCCCCAGGGTATCCCCCTGAGCCACCAGAGGCAGGCAATAATATCTGGCGGTGGAAGGTGCGGCAAGATGTTCGCAGATCAGGTCCTGGGCCGGGTCCAGCATTTGATAGGGGCGTCCCCGCCGCAGGGCCCAACACCGCTGGGGCTCGAAAATCGACTGGTTCGGCGCCACCTCTCCCCAATTCACGATCAATTCCAGAATATTGCGGGACGCGTTCAAGAGGAACAGCGAACCCGAATAGGCTGGAAATAACTGGGGCGCCAGGCGGTGGATGATCTGACCGGCCTCCTCCAGGGTTAAACAGGCGTGGAGATGGTCCGTCATTTCACTCACTAAGGAGGTTTCCCGATGGAGCCGGCCGGTCTCCGCCACCAGGCGGTGGAGTTGGGAATTACTCTGCTTCAGGGCGTTTTCGGCGTTCTCTTGCTGTTGCCAGGCGTTCATCAGGTTCCGCTGCCCCAGGCTGATGCCCGCCAATCCCACCAGCCAGAGAAAGGCATGTCCCAGGAAGGTGGTAAAGATCGTTCTTTTCTGCTCCGCATAGAGGGGGTCCAGGGGGATGGAGATGCTTATCCCGCCCCGAATGTCGCCTTCCTGGTATCCCTGGTGGGCATGACATTTCAGACAGCTTTTCTCGGCAAAAACAGGACGCATGAGCCGGAAATAAGGTCGTCCCTCCAGGTTTTGGGTGGTATAGGCTTCGGATTTTCCCTGGGCAAAAGACTGTAAGGCTTGAGTTTCCCAGAGGTCGGGAAGGTTTTCGGGCCGCAAAGGCTTCAGACTGGTAATATGTCCCCTGATGGCTGATTCCTGCAAGCTGAGGGAGAACACCTGCCTGGTAATATAAGACGGGTTCATGAGAGTAAGGTGCCGCCCGGAGGGGGTAGTCAGGTCCCGCTCTGGCACATTTTCCAGGTAGGGATTAGGGGGCGTGGCCGGCGTCACCGGCACATAAACCCCGCCATGGATAGCGGCCCAGCGGCGATAGAGCACGTCTTTTTCGTAATTGATCCGGGCCGCTTCCAGGGCCATGATAAGAATTCCCTCTCGGGCCTGGTACAGACTCCATCCCAGGGATATGCCTATGGTCAGGGTCCAGACCGCTAGCAGCGCCCAAGAGTAGGATTTAATCCGATCTTTGCCGTTCCGAGATTCTTTTCCCAGGGGATTCTGAGAACCCGGGGGGTCAGTTGTTGGACTAGGCTCTTTGTGGGATTCTTCAGGGGACTCCATGAGGTTAAACCTCCTTTGAAACACTCCCTGGGTTATTAACTGATTTTTATGGTGCCTCGGAGGCTGTCAAGGCTTTCATTTAAGCAGGGATTTTCTCCTGGAACAGGCATCTATTGCTGTCATCCCTCCTGAGAAGAGTTATTAAGCGCACCTTTTCAAAAAAGTTAAAATTTCAGGGTTCAAAGGCGGAAAGCGAAACCCCTTCCACCTTTATAAAGTTATACCAGGTTGCCATTCAAATGATACTAAAATAAACGCACGATTTATTAATTTCAAAAAAAATTGAGGCTCCTGCAACACTCATTTTTTGCCGCTCCCGGGGGATAAAGTCGGAGTACCAATGTATACCCATTGAAGTTCTCAGAACGGTGAAATGTTGCTGGGAAGTATTATGGCCGGTCTCCTTCGTACGGGATAGGGTCTTTTACGCCCGCCTGGGCAAAACCCCTGAGGCGCAGGCGGCAGGAGGAGCACCGGCCGCAGGCCCGGTCCTCATTCTGGTAGCAGGACCAGGTGAGTTCCAGGGGGGCGTGCAGTTCCAGACCGAGGCGGACAATACCGGCTTTATCCAGGTGAATCAGGGGGGTATGAATCTCTAGATGGGTATTGGGGCCGGTTCCCAGTTCGATGAGACGACTGTAGGCCTCAAAGTATTCCGGCCGGCAGTCGGGATATCCCGGACTGTCAATCCGGTTGGCCCCGATAAAGATGGCCGAGGCCCCGATGACCTCGGCCCAAGCCACTGCGGCGGCAAGCAGAATAGTGTTGCGGAAAGGCACATAAGTCAGGGGCAACCCCGGAGGGTCGTCGAGGTCCTCAGGTATGGGGAGGCGGTCATCGGTGAGGCTGGACCCGCCTATGGTTTTTAAAAAATGCATGGCCGCCTCCAGGCGGTGCCGGGTCTGGAAGAAAACCGCCAGTTCCCGGAAGGCCCGGAGTTCCCGGTGGACGGTGCGCTGGCCATAATTGCCATGAAACAGGGCCAGTTCAAAATCCCGCTGGGCCACCGCCGCAGTGACGCAACTGTCCAGCCCGCCGCTCAGGAGCACCACCGCCACCTTTTTCTTGCTCATGACAGTCTCATCGCCTATTCATGGGATGCTTGGAATACACCAATCCCCATCCACTTCCCCACGGGCGAGAGGAGATTGAGGTATTATCAATTAAAAAACTCGGAACCTAATACTTCTCTAACTAGTGGATCGTTTCCGATATAATATTGCAATATTTATATTACCGAGATAGCATCAAGGCCATATTTCCACCGGAAAATAACCGGGGTTTGATTTATTTCGTCGAACCATTTTAATATTCTCTCTTT
>VGSX01000085.1 GCA_016874895.1 Deltaproteobacteria bacterium | reverse complement strand
GACCATGCTCATGGTTTTTTTTGTCCTCATCAGCATTACCGGTTTTATTTTTATACATCACCCCACCGGGTTTTTGCCGGACGAGGATCAGGGCTACGCCATCGTAGCGGTACGCTTACCGGAAGGTGCGGCCCAGCCCCGGGTGGAGGCGGTTTCCCGCCGGGTGGATACCATCCTTAAGGAAACCCCGGGGATCAAGGCCTGGGTAACCGTGGGCGGCTTATCTCTCATGGACGGGGCCAATCTCTCCAACACCTTGAGCGTTTTTGCCATCTATGAGGATTGGGACAAGCGGGGCAGCGCGCTCAGTCAGGGTAAGATTGTTGCTGATCTAAAAAGCAGACTGGCCGGCATCGAGGAGGCCTTTGCCACCGTCCTGTTGCCGCCCCCCATTGCCGGCTTGGGCCAGGCCGGGGGATTCCAGATCATGGTGGAGGACCGGGGCGGTCTGGGCTTGGCGGAGCTGGAGAAAGCCACTGACATCTTAATCCAGACTGCCGGGGCCCAATCCGGACTGGTGGGGCTGGCCACCACCTTCAGCGCCAGCAGTCCCCAGATTTATCTGGATATCGACCGCACCAAGGTGGAATCGCTGGGGGTGCCCCTCGGGGAGGTCTTCGCCACCTTGCAGGCCTACCTGGGCTCCAGCTTTGTTAACCTCTTTAATAAATTCAACCAGGTCTATCAGGTGTACGTGCAGGCGGACGCCCCTTTCCGCCTCCAGCCGGATGAGGTCAGAAACCTCTACGTCCGAAACTACCGGGGGGAAATGACGCCGCTGGGGACCATGATGTCGGTGAACCTGCGGCAGGGCTCGGAACTGGTAACCCGCTATAACCTCTATCCCGCGGCTCCGGTCTTCGGCGCCGCGGCGCCGGGGTTCAGCTCCGGGGAGGCCATGCACCTGATGGAGCAGGTGGCGGAAAATATTCTGCCCCCAGGGATATCCTACGACTGGACCGCCACGGCCTATCAGGAAAAGCAGGTGGGCAGCCAGGCCTATTTTATTTACGCCCTGTCCATCCTCCTGGTTTTTTTGGTGCTGGCGGCCCAGTATGAAAGCTGGCTGCACCCCGCCGCGGTCATCCTGGTGGTGCCCACGGCCCTCATCGGGGTGCTGGCGGGACTGCAGCTCCGGGGCTATGACAATAATCTCTATACCCAGGTGGGTTTGGTCCTGATGATCGCTCTGGCCAGCAAAAATGCCATCCTGGTGGTGGAGTTCGCCCGGGAGCTCAAGGAACACGGGCTGTCCACGGTGGAGGCGGCCCTGGAAGCCACCCGCCGCCGGCTGCGGCCCATTATCATGACGTCCTTCGCCTTTATCATGGGGGTAACGCCCCTGTTGTTTGCCGCCGGGGCCGGCGCCGCCAGCCAGCGGGCCATCGGCACCGTGGTCTTCGGCGGCATGATCGCCTCCACCCTGGTGGCCATTCCCTTCGTGCCGGTGTTTTACGTCATCATGGAGAATTTACGCGAGCGGCGGCAGAATGCTAAAGGTCCCGCTACCAAAGTAATCGATCCTTCAAAACCATCTGAAACACCTTAGAACCGCCCGAGTATCAGAGGGCGGTTAGCACCACCCATGAGGATATTCCCGGTGCCGAGCCAATGCTGGGCTTTCCTGCAACAACTAAGATTTCTGCAGTTGACTCTCTACATTCTTTTTTTTCTCTTTGCCTTCCCTTTTTTGGGCCAGGAATGGGTTTTTAAGCTGTTTTCCTGCATTTTTCTGCTTAACGCCCTTTTGGTCACCCTTTCCGCCAGCGGCAGAATTGTCCGGTTAAAAGGGTTATTTTGGCTGGTTTTCGCAGCCTCGGTGATTTTCACCGCGCTCTATCTGCTGCCGCTGTTTCCCGCCGAACGATCCCTCTTTTTGAAGCTGGCCATAACTTCCGAGATCTTGCTGCTGCTGCTCTGTCTCACCGCTATTTTGGTTTTTATTTTCGAGAGCCGGGAGGTTACGGTGGACACCATCTTCGCCGCGGTGGTGGCCTATTTAATCATTGCGGTGACCTTTGCTCAGGCGTATAAAATATTAATTTACTTTTCACCCAACAGTTTTAATCTGACGGCTGATTTGGCTCCGTCTGGCTTTGATATGGTGCACGGTGACATGATATATTATAGCTTCATAGTCATTACCACCGTGGGTATCGGCGATATTGTGCCGCTGACGCCGGCGGCCCGGATGCTGACCGCAATTGAGGGCATAGTGGGCCAGTTCTTCGTGGCCGTATTAGTGGCCTGGCTGGTGGGCAGGTTTATTTCCCAGTCTGGCCACAAAGCGCCGCCGCCGGAGTAATGAGAAAAAAAAGCGGCATTTGAGGCGTTGGAGCCGATGCCGCTGCTGTTGAGCGTAAGAGATTATTTTTTCTCAGGTTCTTTGCGGGGATTGACCTTGGCAGCATCAACCGTTAAATTATTCGGCTCATCAAATCTCATAAGCCCGATGTATTGCTCATCAAAAACGAAAACGGCAGCATTCGTAATGGCTTGATGGATTCTTTGATCAAGTTTTTTAGTAACTTTGTTGTATAACTCAAAAGCGCCGACTTTTTCTGCAAGAGTAGAGACTATGAATTGGTTTAAACTAACGCCTTCTCTTTCAGCGGTCAAGGCCGATTGTCTATGCAGGCTTTTTGGCAGCCTGAGGAGAATTCTGCCGCTGAATGAATGTGATTGTGAGGGCGAGGGGATCTCCTGTTGCAGATCAATGGCTGCCCTGATCCATTCCCTGGCAGCGCCTTCCAGATTTTCGTAAGCCTCTGCCGGCGTATCACCTTGTGCCAGACAACCGGGAAACTCCAATAGTAATGCGGTAAATGTCCCGCTATCGGCATCGGGAATCAGAACACGGGAATATGGTTCTAATAAATAATCTTCCGGCCTTCTTATTATCTCTTTCATATAACCATACCTTTCGGGTTATGCCTCAACCTCCTCTTCCCATTGAGCGAGATCCAATTCCAATTGATCAAGTATGATATTTGCAATAATTTTATTAAGATCTTTTGACCCATGCCGTGGTATGCTCAGCGGTCGCAATCTGGGAAATTTCTCTGAAACCCAGGTGGGATGCTTCCCACGATCACGGAGAACCCTCCCCACGCCCTTCGCCAGGGCCTCGAGGTCTGAACTTTTGATCCCACCCTTATTCCTTAGCTCGTTAACCCGGTCGCGGATCTTGTCGAGTTTGGCCCGGTTCATGATATCTCATAAGATATCATTTCGTTCTTACGCTTGTCAAATAAAATTTCGGTCAAAAATTGAGTCTCGGATTAAGCCGGCTCATTTCCTCGAACCCCTGTGGCAGGAGATGATAGTCGGAAACTGAAGAAAATTCGAGAACAATTGATTTAATTGTCACACAACCGAGCCGATGGAAGGCATAGTGCTATTGGCCAGCAAGGAGACGTTAAGCCCTGATTCAATAAATCGTTGGATAAGAATATGGGGATTGATTATAATGTGCTCACTAGCTACCATTAATCCTCAAGCTAAAGGCTGAAAGCTCAACCCCAAGCGGTGATAGTATCAGGTTTTACCATGACCCCGAAAATGCCCCGCACCCTTTTCGTCTGCCAGAAGTGCGGCTTTCAGACCAGCAAGTGGCTGGGCAAGTGCCCGGATTGCGAAGCCTGGAACGCCTTTATGGAGGAAGTCCTGGCACCGGAGCCCCGCTATTCCCAGGAAGCCGTTCCCGGGGCCGGGGTCTGTCGTCACCCAACCCCTCTGATCAGTCTGAGCGCAGCGCAGGAAGAGAGGCGACCCAGCGGCTGCCTGGAGTTTGACCGGGCCCTGGGAGGAGGGGTGGTGCTGGGTTCGGTGGTGCTGTTGGGTGGCGACCCCGGCATCGGCAAATCCACCCTGATGCTCCAGGTCCTGGACCGCCTGTGCGGCAGCAGCGCCACCGGATTGTATGTCTCCGGGGAGGAATCCGCATTTCAGCTCAAGCTCCGGGCCGACCGCCTGGGAATTAGTTCTCCCGGACTCCTGGTGGCCACGGAAACCTGCCTGGAGAATATTTTCAAGCTGGTGGAGTCGGTAAAACCCCGGTACTTAGCCCTGGACTCCATCCAGACCCTCTATGCCGCCAGCCTCCCGGCCACTCCCGGCTCCATCGCCCAGGTGCGGGAAACCGCCTTTCAGTTGGTGCAGTTGGCCAAGAGCAGCGGTATTCCCGTTTTTCTCATCGGCCACGTCACCAAGGAGGGGGCCATTGCCGGGCCCAAACTCCTGGAGCATATGGTGGACACGGTCCTCTATTTTGAGGGTGACCGGTCGCATACCTATAGACTGCTGCGCACCGTCAAGAACCGCTTCGGCCCCAGCCAGGAGCTGGGGGTCTTTGAGATGCGGGAAACCGGTCTGAAAGAGGTGACCAACCCCTCGGCCTTGTTCCTCTCGGAGCGGTCCCTCGAGGCCCCGGGTTCAGTGGTGGTGGCCAGCATCGAAGGTTCCCGCCCCATCCTGGTGGAAGTGCAGGCCCTGGTTACCCCCTCCAGTTTGGGCATGCCCCGTCGGCAGGCCGCCGGCGTGGACACCGGCCGGCTGTCCCTGCTGGTGGCCGTCCTGGAAAAACGGGTGGGGCTGGCCTTCGGCAATCAGGATATCTTTGTCAATGTGGCCGGGGGAGTGCGTCTGACGGAGCCGGCTGCGGATTTGGGCATCATTGCCGCCTTGACCTCCTCCCTCCTGGACCAGCCGGTGGCCAATGACACCCTGATTTTCGGGGAAGTGGGACTGACCGGGGAGGTGCGCACCGTGGGCCAGACCGAACTCCGGCTCAAGGAAGGGGCCAAACTGGGGTTCCGCCGGGCCCTCATGGCTCGGGGCCAAAAAGACCTTGGTCTCATGCTTAAGGAACTCCAAATCAGTGAGGTGGGCGGCGTCCGGGAAGCCCTGGCCAAGCTGTTCAAAAAACCGGGTAAAGCGTAATTACTCGGGAGTGGCAGCCTGGCGCAAAATTCCCTTTTCCCATTGCTGGTAATTCTGAACGAACCGAAACGATCATGACCGGTTGGGGCCACCCCCCATGATTAAAATCCCTCTGGCCCCCCTTTAGAAAAGGGAAAAATAAGGAAACTGAAAGGGCAACGCATGTTGATAAGAAATTTCATGAGCAAAAAGGTGATAACCATCGAGGCCGAAGAGTCCATGCCAAAGGCCATTCAGCTTCTCCGGGAGCATATAATTAATATGATGCCCGTGGTGCACCAGGGGAAAATCGTCGGCGTGATTTCCGACCGGGACCTGAAGAAGGCATCACCCTCCGAGGCAACCGGTCTGGATAGGCATGAATTAAAGTTCCTGCTGAGCAAAATCAAGATAAAAGACATTATGACCAGAGAAGTCGTGACTCTTCCCCCGGACTTCACCATTGAAGAAGCGGCTGAAATCCTCATGAAACATGGCATCTCCGGAGCTCCGGTGATCAATGACCGGGGAGAGCTGGAGGGCATCATTACCAGCACCGACCTCTACAAAGCCTTGATTGCCTTAAGCGGCCTGGGAAAAAGAGGGATTCAGTTTGCCTTTCAGGTGGAGGACCGGCCTGGGAGCATCAAGGAATTGACGGATATCATCCGGGCCGCGGGGGGACGCATCGCCAGCATCATGAGTTCCTACGACCGGGTGCGGGAGGGCTGGCGTAATGTTTACTTGCGCGCTTACGACATCAATCGGGAAACACTGCCCCGATTAATCGACGACCTGCAGAATCAAGCCACCATGCTTTACCTGGTGGACCACAAGGAGAACAAACGCCAGATCTTTTCCGGCCCGGCCCCGGTGGGTTTTAAACTTTAGCGCATCCGAAAAAATACCATCATGGCCGAGCGTCCAGGGGCAACCGCTATTACTCTTCCAGAACGGCCTCCGAGAACCGCACGGGCAGGTGAATGGTTACCGTAGTGCCAACCCCCACTTCGCTGTGAAGATTGATAATGCCCCGGTGTTCGTCCACGATCTGGCGCACGAAAACCATGCCCAGGCCGGTGCCCCCCACCTTGGTGGTGTAGTAGGGTTCGAATACCTTGGACACCACCTCCGGGGCCATTCCTTTGCCGGTATCCTGGATTACCAGGGTGGCCTGGTCCTGACCCAGGGAAGTGGTTATGCGGATCTCTCCCTGAGGACTGGTGGCTTCCAGGGCGTTGCGCACCAGGTGGGCGATGGCCACTTTCAGGAGGTGTTTATTTAACTGGGCATAAACGGGATACGGGTGGTAGCCAGTGATCAGGTGAATGTGCTTGCGGTGAAATTCTCCCTGCAGCATATCCATAATATCCCGAACGACCTTATTTAAGTCTTCCTGGGAAAAGAAGGATTTTTTATCCTGGGCCAGCTTTTCGAAGCGCACTACCATTTCTTCCAGACGCCGGGCTGCCTCGGAGATGGCCATGGCCCAATTGCGGGCCGGGTCTTCCGGGTTGGTTTTCCGCACCAGACGATTGCTGAACCCCCCGATGACATGCAACGGATTGCGGATGCCGTCGGCAATGCCCAAGGCCATTTCGCTCATGGTGCGCTCCATCACCAGTGCCTCCATCTCCCGGTTGAGGGCCAGAATCTTATGGCTGGTGGCTTCCATATGGTAATGATCCGCGGCCATGCGGCGGTAAAGCCTTTGGATATTTTGGAAAAACAAGGTGATGGAGGCTATGATGATAGAGAAGATGGCATTGAGACCGCCGCTGTAAGGCCGGATCTGGCTCCAGAGGGCTCCCTGACCGCCCATAATCAACAGGTGACCGCCGATATGACTGAGGGCCCGAGAGATTCCAAAGGCCAGCAGGGCCAGGGAAAGCCAATAGAGAAACAGCCACAGGGCGTTTTCCTGGTCCTGGGCCACCAGCCTGCGGCAGCGCCGGAAGGCAGCCCAACTGAACACGAGGACCAGGGCGGCGCCAGCCATATCCACCACTTGAATGAGGAATGGCATGACTAGCATCGGGGCTCCACCTCCGGTTCCCGGCAGAAGGCCCTGACTCCCAGGTAAAAAAAGAGCATGGCCGGGGCCAGGAGAAGATGGTCAAGTTTAGAGAGAGAATACAACCAGAGGCCCAGGCCTGTCTCTGACCTGAGTAGGTCCTGGGCTGTGGCACCGGCCTGGTGCTCCAGGGAGAGGCCGATAAATTGCCCGACGAAGCAGTTGATATTCCACAAGGCGAAGAAAATAGCGGCCCACACCAGCCGGCGAAAGCCCCGGTGTTGTTGCAGCTTCTCCTGGATCAGGGCAAAGATGAAAAATATCATGGCCATAGCCCACAAGAGATAGGCGAACTGGCGGATAAAAAATGCTTCCCGAGGGTCCCAATGCGAAATGTAGGCCAGGACCGGGGAGGGGCAGAGAATAAACCCCAGCAGAAAAACCACTATGAGGCACGCCACGTTCCCGGAACGCCCCGAAGGCGGGAAATCGCTAACTAGACCTTTTGATCTTGGCATAAAGCCTGCCGCTCTGGAAAGTTCAAAGTTCAAAGTTTAAAGTTTAAAGTCCAAAGACAGGTGTTTGGCTTTGATCCTTAAGCTGACGGCTGAACGCTGACAGAATCAAAAGGGGCCCAAAGATTTACCATCCCGGGGCCCCTTTGGTTTTTTCCACTCCCGATTTTCACGATCTATTAATGAAACACCGAATCAATCATGGCCGATTGGGGCCACCCCCAATGATTAAAATCCCCCCTGACCCCCCTTGAGAAAAGGGGGGAAACAAGGAGGACTCCTTTAAGTCCCCCTTTTATAAAGGGGAACTTTCACGGTAAAACCGAAAACCGCTCTTAAATGCTGCGGGTAAAGCCGCTGAAGCGGTAGAGGTCGCTCATGAGTTCTTCGTGCTCTTTTTTGAGCTTCTGGTACATGCGGGCGTTTTCCAGGGCCAGGGCGGTCTGTTCGGCCAGAGAGGTCATAAACATGACCTCTTCCTCGGAGAAGGTCCGGGGCTGGCTGGTGTAGAGGCGCAGCACGCCGATGACATTGCCCTTCAGGGAGATGGGTATGGAGATGATGGAGCTGATGCCTTCTTCAGCGGCGGCCTGGGGATAATTGGCCCGGGGATCCGAGGCCACGTCGTACATGATCACCGCCTTGCCAGTCATGGCCTCGGCAATGGACTTGTCGGTTTCCACCGGGCCTTTATTGATGTAGCGGTCGCTGAGCCCGAAGTGGGCCACCAGGGCCATCTGCTTGCGTTTCTCATCCAGCAGGCGCAGGGCCGCACCCTTGATATCCAGGGCGGTGGTGGCGGTTTTGACCATGAGCGAGAGGACCTGCTTCACTTCCAAAGAGGAATTAATGGCCTTCACCACCTGCTGCAGGCCCTTGAGAAATTCCAATTCCTTTAATTTGGCTTCATACATCTGGGCATTGAGGATGGCCTGCCCCCCCATCTCGGCTAAGGCGCAGGCGAAGTCGATTTCGTCCATGAGGAATTCCCGGGGCTCCGAAGTGAGCATCCGCATCACGCCGATGACCTTGCCCTTCACCAGGATGGGGATGGCCACCAGGGTGGCGATGCCCTCTTCCTTGGCTTCTTCGGGATACTGGATGCGGGGGTCAGTGGTGGCGTCGTAAATGGCCACGGGGCGACCGCTCAAGGCCTCGGAGATGCTTCTATCCATGTCCACCTGGCCTTTGTGCAGGTATTTCTCGCTCAGGCCCACGGAGGCCACCAGCTCCAGGGTGTTGGTTTTCGGGTCAACCATCCGGATGGTGCAGCCCTTCAGGTTCATCACCTCGGTCATCTTGCGGACAATGAGATCCAGGACCTCCCGCACCGCCAGGGTGGAGCTGATGGCTTTGCTGATTTCCTGAAAGCTGATGAGGTAAAGTCTTTCTTTGCCGGTCATGGGATCAACTCCTTAACGAAAGGTTTTTCTCCGAGGGCATTGGCAGCGGCAAGCCGGAATAATCATTGTGACCAGGCCAGCAACTACATCCCCATTTATTCCTGTTCCACAGGATACACCTTGCCGGGGCCGCCCGAGGTATATTGGGAGATTAACAGAATTGGAAAAATTATTCAACCAGGGAAGTCATTATGTTTCAGGTTTACGATTTTAAGTTATCGGAAAAGGCCGATTAGTAAGCTTACCGGTTAGGAAGCAAACCCGGCCCGCAGCAGGGCCTCCCGGCTCACCAGGCCCCTGAATTTTCCCTGGGCATCCAGGACCGGCAGCCGTTTCAATGCCCGGTCGCGCATGAGCCGGATGGCTTCATTGAGGGGCGCCTCTTCCCGGACGGTAATGATATCGGGTTTCATGATCTCGCCGGCCGTGGTGGACTGCAATCGCTGCTCCAGATCCCGATGAGACCGCCCCAATTCGGTAAAGGGAAGCTTGCTGATAAAGTAATCCCAGATTCCCGGCTGCGGTTCGACAAAGGCCGCCAGCAGGTCCCCGTCCGAGATCAATCCCTGGAAATGCCCCTCTTGATCCACCACTGCCACCCATTGGATCTCGTTGCAGTCGATGAGACGCAAGACCTCCTCCACCGGGGCTTCCGGCAACACCGTGACGGTGTCCCGGCGCATGACGTCGGCCACGAACCGCAAGTTTTCCACGGCAATTTTCTGCTCCTGGAAGGCGCACCAATCCGGGGTTTCCCGGCCGATGAGGTCAAAGACGTCCAGGCGGGAGAGGATGCCCACGAGTTTTCCGGCGTCATCGGTGACCGGCAGGCGCTTCACGTCTTTGGCCAGCATAAGCTGCACCGCCCCGGTGAGATACTGGTCCTGGTCAATTACCACCGCCGGCTGGGCCATGACTTCTTTAAGCTGTTGCCCGGCCAAAGCTTCCAGGACCGCACTGAGGCGGTCTTGATCCGATTCGGCCAGGAGACCGAGGCGCATTGGCATCCCGGCTTTGTAGATTAAATCTCCCTGGGAGATGAAACCCACCGGGCGGTTTTGGGCATCCACCACCGGCAGGCCGCTGAAGCGAGCAGAAAGGAGCAGCCGGGCTACCTCCGGCAGGGGGGTTGCCAGACTGACTTTTTGGGGCTCCGGGGTCATGACATCCCGCACCCGGGTGTGTTTGGGGGTAAGAGCGCCCCGGGTCCTGTGGGAGACGACCTGCACTTCCTGCATCGCCACAATGCCGTCCTGAACCATTTCCTTGGCCAAAGCTACAATCTTCTCGGCCTCCGCCGCCGGCGCCACGATGGTAATCCGCAGGGGCATGTTATAGGACAGGACCTCCAGGCTGCCGGTGGCAATCTCCCCACTTTCGTAGGCCCCTTCGATCCCCCGCAATACCAGGCAGCGGGCTGCGATTTTCAGGTCATGGACGGCCTGGACCACGGCGCTGTGCAAGGGCTGCCCCTGCCAGCGGGCTTCGGCGCCGGTGAATATCTCGATTATTTTATAATGCTGCATGACAGCCCCTTTTTTAACCGCAGATACCGGAAACCGGAAACGGCGTCACCGGAGGCGGCCCACCAGGATCCCCAAAAAAACCAAGGCGGAACCGATGATGTTGTTGGAGAGAATATTGGCCCCGGCGACAAGATATCTCCCCTCCAGCATGGCGTTCACCGTTTCCAGGCCGAAGGTGGAAAAAGTGGTGAGGGCCCCGAGGTAGCCGGTGACAAAGAAAAGCCTGTAAGTGGGGTTGAACATGCTCACCCCCCGATCTGCCAGGGCCAGGGCCAGACCGATGAGGAAGCACCCCGACAGGTTGGCGATGAGCGTCCCCCAGGGAAATTTAACCCCGAAAAGCTGCACGGCCAGCAGCGAAACCCCGTAACGGGAAAGGGCTCCGAGGCTGCCGCCGGCCATCACCAGAAGTATTTTCAGTATCCAACCATCTTCCGATATCAACTTCCTTAACCTATCTGAACTGAGCCAGCGGGGTCTGAAAATTTTTTTTCCGAGTTTCCGGGAGCGTCCGGTAAAATTTCTGGGTGAACGGAAAGGTGGCCGAACCATGTAAGGGTTGATCCTGGGCTAAGTCAAAACCAATTATACAATAATAAAAGCAAAATTATAAAATAATTATCCTGACATGAATCACTGCTTGACACAATCGATCTTTTTGTTAGCAAAAAAAAATTCTACTGAAATCAAAGGATTGCAAGGCAATATTTTTGTAAGCGTTCAGCGGTCAGCTTACAGCCGTCAGCTGATGCTTTAAATTCAAATAGTTATTCCCCGGTGGCAGATCGCTGGTTTCTCGATGAGTTTGCCTACTCCATTGTTTTTGCTGAAAGCTGAATGCTGATAGCTGAACGCCTACATATTTTTTTCCTTGCCGATGGCTCACTTCTTGGTTTTTACCTGCTGTCGGTCATAGACCCGGCGGGCGAAATCGTCAAAGAGTCTTTCGGACATTTTTAATTTGGCAATGGCTTCTTTCCGCAAGGGCGGTTTCACCACATCCCTTTTCTCAATCTTTTTTAGCCATTGCTTCAGCTTGGCAAGTTCTTCCTCATTTTCCTCGACTTCCGCAAAAATAAAATTTTCCTTGCCTATCTCCGATTCGATCTCCCTGAAAAAGGCCTCGCATTTAGCAATGAATTCCCTATATTCCTCGTTTCTTGATTCGATCACGGCCTTGCTGATAAGGTCCTCCTGGTCTTCCAGCAGTACGTTTCCCGAAATTAGCAGTCCCGAACCCTTATAGGCCTCAATGGTTTCGATGAGCTTCTTCACCTCAGTGATGCGCTCCGTTGAATGAGGCAGAACCCAGATGGACTGCACATTGACGGCTCCCAGCTTTTTTAACTGCCTCCAGACGTAGACCCTGGCCTTGGAGGGTTCGGTGGGCAGGCTATAGGAAAAAAATAACCATTTCATGGATTCATGATAGCATATTTTAGCCGTCCGGCCGGACAATTTTCTTGTCCGGCCAGGTTAGATGTTTGGCGGTATCCCCTTATGGGGAAAATTCCGCGATGACAGGATAATGGTCCGAGGCATAGTCAGTTAAGTCGTTTTGAACCACTGCATACGATTTAGCATACTTTGAAAACGCAGAAGTAGTAAGAATATAATCAGAGCGAAAGGGGACAAATTCGGCCCCCTTAAAAGAAGCGGTCGGAACCGTGGGGATATGATGCTTTCCCAGTTTGTGTGCAATATCAACGTAACCGGCCTGATAGAGTACTGCCATAACGCTGTTATCAATACTACCGTCAGGCTTAACATACCGGGCTCGAAAATGCGCCAACAGTTCGCCTACCTGCGGTTCCGGATCATACGGTGACACCGAGTTAAAGTCGCCGGCCAATAAGTTTAACTCATTTGCCGCGGCGTGATTAATTAAATAG
>VGSX01000084.1 GCA_016874895.1 Deltaproteobacteria bacterium | reverse complement strand
AATTCATCGGCCCGGCCGAAATTATGGATGATCTTGGCCACCGCCTGATTGCTCTGCTGATTCCAGACATTATGGTCCAACTGGTAATATTCCACGACTGACCCATCTTTAACCCCGCAAAAATCCTTGACTTTATAATCTCACTACCCCTTAAATATGACTATTCATCCGAAATGCAGGTAAGGGACATGACGCTTTCAAGCTGGAGGAAGAAACCAGAATGGAGAAGCGGGGCCTGTGGGGTCTGCCGGAAAGCGACAAAATCCCGCCGTGGGAATGGAGAAAAAAGAAACGCAATAATCTCTGAATGGTTGGGTTTGCTTGGGGCCTGATTTGTGGGGGCTGGGGCCTGTCTGGGGCCTGTGATTCTATCTATATTCGAATTATAACTAATTGATTTTAAATGTTTGATTGGCGGAAGTGCATGGGAATCGAACCCACCCATCGCCTCGCGACGATACACCGGATTTGAAGTCCGGGGGCCCCACCAGTGAGCCTTGCACTTCCGTTGATTTTTTTATCAATTTTATTATTATAATCAAACCCCTCCCTTTGGCAAGGTTTTTTCAGGCTGATAACAGCCTGCTCTGAAAGTATCACCTCTGCCGGCGTATGCCAATCTTTTCGGCTGGCGGATACAATCCACAGCGGCCTTCTGAAGGGAAAGCGATGCTGGGTACCTTATCATATCATCGATCACCCGGAGAGGGGGGTTGGCCCGGCGAGAAATTTTTCGTAGCCTCGTATCGTTGATCTCGGCCATTGGTGAGTAGCTCAAAGCCCCAAACGAAAATTTCAAACCCTTTATCTGGACCAGATCCGCTCATGATATCCTGCGACCTATAAGAGACCCTCCTTATGGCAGGCTGTGGGGATACAGCCTGCCGCAGTTGGATATCCCGCACTGCCGGGCTTTCTAACCTTGCTGCGGGAAGAACGAAGATGCCCAAGAAAATGGCTGTCTGGTAGAGGGTATAGGTGGACCACACGGGAGAGACTCAAGAAAGTCATGGGCTGGAAGATATCTGTGGCGGGGACTTGAGGGCATTTCCCCCCATGCCCTCCTGGTTCCAAGGGAGGGTGGTTGATGGCTACCAGAACCGTTGTCGTCATTGACTGGGCCATATTCCCGGAAGTTTTGCCAATAAACGGCCCGGCGGCCTGCCGTGGCCGGAAAAGATTATGGTTTTCGGCGTGCAGCACGAGAGCCAGATATCTGGCCTCCCATTTACCGTTAATATAATATATAATATATAATATATTTTATATTATAATTTATTTATAATTTGTCAAGACTAAGGCTTATTGTCCATATTGATAAGCCATTCCCAGGGGAGCCAGAGAGAGCTCCGGGGCTGGATTAAGTTCTTCAAGATAAGGTTTAATCATTTGTCCAAATTTTTTCCATTGGTACCATTGAGTCGGTAAATATTCTAGCATCTCCTCTAAATGAGACAAGCATATTTCACCAATTCTGGCCTCCGCCGGGGTCTGGTGGGTAACGGCCCGCAAGTTCAGGGTATAGTTTTTACCGGTGCGGCTCACCAGGGCGGAGACTACGGGAGCCCCTGAGCGTTTGGTTAAAATGTCCAGGGAGCGATCATAGTCCAGCCGGGCTCCCAGAAAAGATACCTGGTGGTTGTCCTTGGCCTTCCACTCATCAAATTCATCCGCTTCGGTGATGATTATCCGGCCCTGTTTCAGGGCCTTCAGGGCTGCCAGGAGGCAGTTGCCTTTATCGGCGTCAATTATTTCCAGATCTACCTGACTGGCCCGTTCCACCAGCGTATCCCTCAAACGGCTGGTTTGGAAACGGCAGATTATAGCCACCTTGTATCCTTTCACGGCCAGCGCGGCCGGCAAAAATTCCACGGCCCCGAAGTGGCCGGTGACCAGGATTGCTCCTTTCCCGGCTTTTAGGGCCTGCTGCAGGGTCTCTTCCCCGGCGAAGTGCATTCTCTTCTGGAAAAATTTTTTAATTCTCTTAAAAGGGGTGTAGGCCAAATAAAGTTTTTCATGGTAGTGGTCGAATATACCTTTGAAGGTTTCCCGCGTCACCCGGCGCAATTCCGCCGGGGATTTGCCTTTTCCCAAGACAAAGGCGATCGTCCGTTCAATCAGTTTTTTTTCCTTGAGGTTAAAAAAGTAATAAAGCCGGCCCAGATAGATGAGGTAGTACCGGGAGAGGAAAAAAGGGAAAAAGCGGATCAGCCAGCTATTCAGCCTCATCTGCAAAAATCTGCTGAGGTTGAGGCGCAGACGACGGGACAAGAAATGTTTCAGATTCATGGCGGTCTCCTTCTAATATAATGAAAAATATTAGTAAATTGTTACCAGGGGCGAGGCGTACCGCTCCGGTCACACCTCACCCTCCACTGATGAGGCCCACGGTTGCCCGGAGCCCTCGTCAGGCCGAGGAGAGACGCACATCCGAAAAAAAATGCTTTTGGGATGTGCCCATTATACCCAGTCAAAAGAATATGTGAAATATATTTTTACAATCTGTATCGGCTTGGAGAGGAAAAAATTAATTTTTCCCGAGACACTTTTTGTCCTATTGAAACTATTTATTTCTAGTTGGTTATTATTGGGTGGTGATTTTCACGGTAAAAACTGTAAGGAGGACCTCGCTCGCGAAAATCAATAAATCTTCAACAAGTAATCAAAAGAGTTTGCTAATTAAATAATATTGTGCTACAAGGGATTAAGTTTCCCTTCCTTTTGTTGACAACCTCTTCAGAAAGGAGTAAGCCCGTGTCGAGACGCCGCTTCGTCTATGTACTCGTCATTGGTCTCGTGGTCTGTTCGGTTTCCGGGGTCCAGGCCGCCGGTTTCGCCATCCTGCAGCAGGGAACGGCTGCCATGGCCCAGGGGAATGCCTTTGTGGCCCAGGCGGATGATCCCTCGGCGATTTTCTATAATCCGGCGGGCTTGACCCAACTGAAACGGCCGGAGATCTATTTCAACAAGGTCTTCAGCATGACAAATCGAACCTACACCAGCCCCCAGGGATCGTATACTACAGCGGAACATAAGATTTTTGTCATTCCCGCCTTCTATGCCGTCCTGCCGGTGCATGAGCGAGTGGTTCTCGGGCTGGGAACCTTCATGCCCTTCGGCCTCGGCACAACCTGGCCTCCTTCCTGGGATGGGCGCTTTCTCACCACCCGATCCAAGCTGGAAACTATAAACGTCAATCCGGTGGTTGCCGTCAAGGTGCTGGATAATTTATCTTTTGCGGCAGGTTTTAACGTATTGTGGTCGAAAGTGCAGATTCAACGGCGAGGACTGCGGGTTTTACCCCCTCTCATCGAGACCAAGAATGATTTTAAGGGCGACGGCTTCGGTTATGGTTACAACCTGGGTCTTTTGTATGAACCTCTGGCGGGGATCAAGTTCGGCGTTTCCTACCGCAGCGAGATTAAGGTGACTCACAAAGGCGACTTGAGGGTTTCCTTGGTAGACCCAGTGGGCAGCAAAGCATCCGTGGTTTTCCCGCCCTCGGTGACCTGGGGGGTGGCTTATAGCCGCCTGAACCCCTTTGTCTTTGAAGTTGACGTCACCTGGACCGGCTGGTCAACCTATAAAGACTTGAACCTTAATCTCAGCCGGCCTATTCCGGGAATGCTCCCTGGCACCACCATCTCGGGCATCTCCCAGGAAAAAAATTGG
This sequence comes from Deltaproteobacteria bacterium, assembly GCA_016874895.1. Classification (GTDB taxonomy): domain Bacteria; phylum Desulfobacterota; class Desulfobaccia; order Desulfobaccales; family Desulfobaccaceae; genus Desulfobacca. The sequence goes on along the minus strand of VGSX01000084.1, from coordinate 8,790 downwards.
CAGGACGCCTGGGCCTTCCGATTCGGCGGCAATTATCAAATCAAGCCTGGCATGAAGGCCCGGGCCGGTTATATCTATGACATGACGCCGGTGCCCGGCAGCACCCTGGATCCCACCATTCCCGACGCCAACCGGCATATCTTTACTTTGGGTGGCGACACCGAGATCAGCCGCTTTACCCTGGGTTTCGCTTACAACTATATTAAGAGCGAAAACAGAACTAAGAACAATATGTTAGCGATTAGCGGGGTACCGTTGCCGCCGGCCTTCCAGGCCAACGGCAGATACAAGAGCGACAATCATTCCCTGGGGTTAAGTCTTTCCTGTAAATTTTAGCTTCGATTTTCGACACACCTGAACTGCACTCCGGGCGCGGCAGGAAACCCGGTTTCCGGGTTGCCGCGCCCTTATTTTGCCCTTGCCAGGCTGGGCCGGGCGTAGCTGTAAAAACCCTGGCCGGTTTTTTGCCCCAGGTGGCCCTGCTCGATTTTGGGCTGGAGCCAGGCCAGGGCCTGGGGATAGAGGGCATTCTCGGGCTCCACCGCCACCCCGAAGGAGAGAATATTGGCCACGGTGTCCAGGCCCACCCCATCCATGATACCGAAAGGCCCGTGTGCCGTCTGCATGACGGTCATCCAGGCCTGGTCGATATCCTGGAGGGTGGCAACGTCCGTCACCGCCAGTTCCAGGGCCGCGGTGAGCAGGCTGGTGAGCATGGCGTTGAAGACGTATCCCCGGTGCTCCTTTTTCAGGGCTATGGGCTGCAGGTTCAAGCGGCGGGAGAATTCCATTACCGCGGCTACACATACCGGATCAGTGCCGGGGTGGGGCATGACATCCACCATATTTTTGATGAAGCAGAGCTGATGAAAATGCCAGGCCAGGAAGTGTGCCGGGCGGCCGCAGGCCTCGGCAAATTCCGAGGGCAGCAGCATGGAGGAGTTTGTCGTCAGGATGGCCCGGGGCGGCAGCAGGGGGCCGAAGAGGGCCCACACCTCCCGTTTGCAGTCCAGGTTTTCGGCCACGGATTCGCTCACTAAATCCACATCCGCAGCCGCGGCCACCGGGTCGGTGGTAAAAGTGAGGCGCTCCAGGGCCGCCGCGGCCCGGTCGCTGGTGATATAGCCGCCCTGGCTCAAGTACTGGGCATATCTTTTCAGGTGACGTCGGGCCCGGGCCAGTGAGATGTCCGAGCGGCCGTACAGGGTGACCTCAACCCCGAACAGGGCGCATTGCAGGGCGATCTGACGGCCCATGAGGCCGGCGCCGATGATCAAAACTTTTTTTATCTCTTCTGCCTTCATGTGATTTCCTCCCTGTGATTGAATCATTGGCCTACAGGTTGAAATAATTATAGTGCTTAAAGACCAGGGCGGCGTTGGTGCCCCCGAAGCCGAAGGAGTTGGACAGGGCGCAGCGCACCTCCTGTTTTTCCGGCTGGGCCCCCACCACGGCAATGCCGGCGCACTCCGGATCCATGCTCTCCAGGTTGAGAGTGGGCGGGATAAGCCCGTGCTTGATGGACAGTATGGTAAAGATGGCTTCCAGGGCCCCTGCGGCGCCCAGGAGGTGGCCGGTTTGGGACTTGGTGGCGCTCACCCAGGGCTGGTGCGGGAAGAGGCGGGAGATGGCCCGGGCCTCGTTCCGGTCCCCCACCGGCGTGGAGGTGGCATGGGGGTTAATATAGTCAATGTCCTGGGGCTCGACACCGGCATCTGTCAGGGCCCGGCGCATGCAGCGCATGGCCCCGCCCAGGTCCGGGTCAGTGATGTGATGGCCGTCGCCGCACATGCCGAAGCCGGCCAGTTCCGCCAGGATGGGCGCCCCCCGATTCAGGGCATGGGTCAATTCTTCCAGCACCACGATGCCGGCGCCTTCGGCCATGACAAAACCGGCATGGCCCTGATCAAAGGGCCGGCTGGCAGCCTCGGGCCGGTCGTTGTAACCGGTGGCCAGGGCCCCCATGCGATAAAAACCGGTGAGGGTCAGGGGAGTCAGGGCTGCTTCAGCCCCGCCGGCCAGCATCACGTCCGCTTCCCCCAACTGGATGGACCGGAAGGCGGCGCCGATGGCCTGGCCGCCGGCCGCGCAGGCGCTGGACAGGGCGGTATTGGGACCCTGGGCCCCGATACTGATGGAGACGTTGCCGGCCGCCAGGTTCGGCAGCAGCCGCGGCACCATAAAAGGGGAAACCTTTTTAACCCCACCCTCGGTAAATTTCTGGAAGGCCTCTTCCCAACTGGCTACGCCCCCCATGCCGGAAGCGATAATGGCCCCCAGCCGCTCCGGGTCCAGGGCCGCCGGCTGCAGACGGGCCTGGCTCAGGGCTTCATAGCTGGCCGTGAGGGCATACTGGGTAAAAGCATCGGTATATTTGGCCAGCTTGAGGTCCTCTTTGCTCAGATCCAGTTTGTGCCGGGCCATAAGGTCTTTGAAGTCGAAATCCTGCACTTCCCCGGCGATGAGGGGAAAGTCCTCCGGGGCCTGGTAACGGGCCCGAAACTCCGCCGGATCATCGGCGAACCGGGACACCCGGCAGATGCCGGAGCACCCCGCCACCAGATTTTCCCAGGAGTCGGCCACAGAATTTCCCAGAGGGGATACGACTCCCATCCCGGTCACAACCACTCTTTTGAGATTTATAATCCTGCCGCTTAACATGGCTGTTTTCCTTTCTTTCAGTTAAAATTAAAAATTAATCCTTTAAGCCGGGGCATAATGAGCCTCACAAACCTGAGGCGCATAAGACTCCTGTAACCTGGCAGGGGCCGCCCGCTGGGGCAGCCCGGCCAGGATTTTGCCGAATTCCTTCCACTGGTACCACTGCTCCGGGGCAGCGACAATCGCCCTTTCCAAGTGCTGCAGGCATCGACGGCTAATCATGGGGGGCGGGCTTGCCCAGCCGATGGGCGAAATGTCCAGGCAGTAACGCCGCTTCGGCTCCCGGCGGACCAGGGCAGTCACCAGAGGGGCGCCGGAACGTTTCTGCAACACCTCCAGGGTGCGGTCCGCCGGCATCCGGAACCCCAGGAAATTAACGGTTTCCGTCTTACTGAGGCGCCACATGGGGAATTCATCCACTTCGGTGACCAGAATCCGGCCCTCCCGCAGGGCCTTCAGCGCGGCTGGCAGCACGTTGCCATCTTCCGGCATGATCAGGGTGAGATTAATCGCGGCCGCCCGGCGGGTCAGAGATTCGGCCAGTTCCTTAGTCTGGGGCCGGACGATGATGGCCACCGGATAACCCTGCAGGCTCAGGGCCCCGGGCAGGAATTCCACCGCGCCATAATGGCCGGTGACCACGATAACCCCCCGCTGTGTAGACAAAGCACGGTTCAGTTCTGCGGTTCCCGATAACCGCAAACGCTGCTCCAGGTGGGTTTTCACCCTGGCCACCGGGGCATAGGCCAGAAAGAGTTTTTCCTGGTAGTGGGCAAAGATGCCGGCAAAGGTGCGGCGATACAGCCTCTCCAGGTGGAGCCGGGGCAGCGCCTCCCCAAAAACCTGCCGGATGGTGCGACGGATAAGCTCCCGCTCCTCGGGGTGCCGCGAATAGTAAAATCCGCCCAAACAGGAGACATACATCTGGGACAGCTGATACGGCGCCCACCGGGCCAGCTTGCGGCTGAGGTCTGTCTGGCAGAATTTACTCAGGTTGAGCCGGGGTTGTTGGTTAGTGCTCTTAGTCGATTCCATGGCCATCCTCCTTGCAGTCAGGCAAAGTTACTTTGATGGCCAGGATTCTATTGATATATTGGTTAGTTAAACAGAACAGATAGGACAGCTGTCACAAACTCGCGAAAAGCAGGCTTTCAGCTCTCAGCATTCAGCCCACCGCAGAAACAATGCCCTAGATCAAGGCAGCGAAGATGCGAGGGATCATACCTGGTCGGGCAACCTTCTGAATTGGTAAGCCTTCAGCAGTCAGCTTTTAGCCGTCAGATAATGCATTAAAATCAAATAGTTATTCTAAAATGCCAGATCGCAGGTTTCTTGATTAGTTTGCCCAACCCATTGTTTCTGCTGAAAGTTGATTGCTGATAGTTGAACGCCTCCCGCCTTTGTTTATTATTGTGAACTTCACTATCGAAAAATATTGACAAAATTATTTTTGCAGTTAATCTTAGTTAAAATATGTTTAATATAATGAACAATCATCCCGGAAGATTTTATAAAATATGATTAATGGAACAAGCGGCGTCGAAAAAAAGAGGTTGACGACGTTCACATTTTTGGACTCCGGGTCTCTTTGATGGGCGCTAGCGACAGTGGTGGCCGGAGGCTGCACGGATGCAGCTTCCCCGGGCGAGACACCTACGGACAGGGCGGCGGCAGGCATGGAAAAGCATCATGGATGCCTGAACACCAAGGTTATCATCGACTATTTTCAAGAGCATTTCCCTGAGCTGACCCCGGCTCTCCTCCACGATCTACATCCTGAAATCGAATCCCTCGATAATCCCCGGGAATTCCTCTCGGACATCAACAACTGGGTCTGCAGTGACGTGGTCATCGGTTTATTCAGAAACGCCCGGCGCTTGAGCCAGGATGACCAGATAGCTTTCAAAATCGGCAGCTATGCCGCCACCCACCAGAAATTCGGCTACGTGCAGCGCATCATCACCCAGGCCTTCGGCAACCCCCGGCTGGCCCTGAAAAAAATCCAGGCCATCAGCGACAAATTCAACCGGAATAAATCGCTGGAAGTCCTGTTTCACGGTCGGTGCCAGGCCACCATAAAATTCCGCTATTTCCGGCATATTCCAGCTGATGAAGATTTCTGCCTCTTTAATCAGGGAATTCTCACCGCCATGCCCACCATCTGGCACCTGCCCCCCGGCAATCTGGAGGAGCGGCGCTGCTATTTCCGAGGAGATGATTACTGCGAATATTTCTGTACCTGGGAAGAACGGTCGTTTTTCAAGAAATGGCTCCGCAAATTTTTCCTCCCCTGGCGCCTGCTGCGGGACACCATTCAGGAGCTGGAGCGGGACAAGGAACTCCTGCGGAAAAAATATGACGAGGTCCACCATCTTAATCTGCAGTTGAAGGAGAAGATCGATCAGTTGATGACCTTGCCGGAGACTTGCATGGCGGCTTTGACTACGGTGGATATCAAGGGGTTATTGCAGGTCACCCTGAATTTTCTCATCAGGTTTGCCAGGTTGGACCGGGCCGGGGTTTTTCTGCTGAATGAAAACACCCAGCATCTGGAGATCCACTGCGGGGTGGGGATTGATCCGGGTCTGTACGAAAAGGTGAAAGACTACAAGATTCCGGTCTCCAAGGTGGATAATATCATAGCCCGGGTGGCCATCAACGGCATTCCGGTGGTGATCGGGGACGTGACGCACAGCCGCATCAACAAAGAAAACCCCCTGATTCAGCTTTTCCAGCCCAAGGCCTTTATACTGGCGCCCATTTCGGTGCGGGGGAAGGTCATCGGGGTGATTCTGGCTGACAGGACCCGGCGGGAACCGCATATCGGCGAGATCGACAAAGAGTTGGTGATGAACTTTGCCCACCAGATCGCCATGGCCCTGGACAGCGCCCTGCTGCACCGGAAACTGGAGCTCTCGGAACGCCGCTACCAGGAACTTGTGGAAAATGCTTATGAGGGCATCTGGATCATTGATAGCCAAGGAGTCATCAAGTTCGCCAACCACCGGCTGCGGGAGATTATCGGGGAGGAGCAGCCTGAAGGCAAGGACATCTTTCCTTTCTTCGAGCGTCAGAATAAGAAGTTATTGGCCAATATCCTGGCCCAGAACAAAAAAGGGAACGTGGCCCAGCACGAGCTGGAGCTTTTCACCCAAGACCGGGGCGCGGTGTCGGTCATTATGAGTTCGGTCCCCATTCTGGAGGAAGGCCACTATATCGGGGCCTTTGCCATGTTCAATGATGTGACGGCCATGAAGAAGATGGAGCGGCAACTCCTGCAGCAGCAGAAAATGGAGGCCATCGGGGCCCTGGCCGAGGGCTGGGCCCGGAATTTCAATGATATCCTGGTGAACATTATGATTCTCAACGGCCTGCTCCTGGCCGAAACCGACCCGGGGGAACCGGCTCATGGGGATTTGCGACAGATCGAACAGGAAGTGGCCAAGGGAGCCGAGCTCATCGATCAGTTGCTGTCCTTTGGCAGCCGCCGGTTCAACCCGGTCCCATGCGACCTGAATCTTTTGATTGATAAGATCATCAAGCTCTTCCGGTTTTCTCACAAGAACGTGCGCATCAGGCGAAGTCTGGCGGAGGCCTTGCCGCCGGTGGAAGTGGACCAGGGCCAGTTGGAACAGGTGTTGGTGAATCTTTTCCTCATGACCCGGCCGCCGGCAGCCAAGGCCCAGGAGATGACCATTGCCACGGAGAGCGTTCTTTTGAGCGAGGATTTCTGCCAGCCCTACAGTCGGCTGCCCGGTGCGTATGTCTATATTTCCCTGAACGCCCCCTATCTGGTGTTGGATGAGGGTTTAAAAGGCAAGATTTTCGAGCCGTTTGTGGTTTCCGAGGATGTGGGGCCGGAGGCGAGGCCGAGTTTAGCCTCGGTGTACTCGATCATCAAGAAGAATCAGGGCATCATCGAGATGGACAGCGAGGCTTCCTTCGGGACAACTTTTCATATCTACCTGCCGGTATCCAAACGGACCCCCAAATCCCGGGAAAGCCGGTCGTTTCAGTTCGTCAGGGGCAGCGGGGTTATCCTGCTGGTGGATGATGAGGAGCCGGTGCGGGCCATTGGCGTCAGGATACTGGAGAGATTGGGCTACCGGGTCATCCCCGCGGCCTCGGGGCAGGAAGCCGTCAATTTTTTACGGGAGACCCAGGATTCCATCGACCTGGTGGTGTTGGACATGGTCATGCCGGGCCTGAGCGGCCGGGAGACATTTCAGCGGCTGCGGGAGATCAACCCGGAGATCAAGGTCTTGCTCTACAGCGCCCACAGCATGGATGAGGACGTCCACCTGATGCTGGAGAAAGGGGCGTTGGGGTTTTTACAGAAACCTTATCGCATTGCCGCTCTGTCGCAGAAGATCGCGGAGATGGTGGGGAGGAAAACAGGGAAAAGGGAAGAGGGAATAGGGAAAAGTGGTCAGTGGTCAGTGGTTAGTGGTCAGAAATAAAGCTGCCCGTCTGTCCTCTTCAGGGGAGTTCATGGCAGGTTTTTTTGGGCGGGCCTCCTTCCCCGCCCGACTGTTTAGAGGACTTTAGCGCCACACTACCCCGCCGGGGGGCCCCGTGCCCGCCCACAAAAATCTTTTCATTACCGAGGGGCTGCCCGGCCTGGCCATGATCGTTTCATCTTAAAATCTATCAACTATCAGATATCATACTATTTCCCGTTTCCGGACTGACGGCTGAGGGCTGAACGCCGGCGGGCTAAGGTTTCAGGGCCCGGAAGCGTTTGGTGCGGGCCGGCTCCATCCCGGTATTGTCTTCCTGGGCGATAATCTTGATGTTATCCTGGCGGTCCCGGATATCCGGGTGGGTCCCCAAAATCCCCCCGGAGCCGCCCTTGGAGCTCATGGCCGTAAGGATAGCCGTCATGGCGGCGGGATTATACCCGGCCCGTTTGAGAATTTCCACCCCGGCCCGGTCGGCCTCTTCTTCCGCGGCCCGGCTGTAACCGTTGACGATGACCGTTTTAAAGACATCGTTGATGGAACCCTCGAATCGGCTCAGCAGTTGCCCCAGGGCGCCGCCGTAGTGTTTGGCAGCTTCGGTACCCGCGGTGGTAGCCACCTCGGTCCAGCGGGCCTGGCTGATGGCGCTGAGCCCGTCCCGATGGGCCACGTGAGCCACCTCATGGGCCAGCACCGCAGCCAGCTGATCTTCATTTTCACAGGCCTTGATCATGCCTTTCGTGACCAGGATGAACCCACCCGGACAGGCAAAAGAGTTGGGTGTGGAACTCTCCAACACTGCGAAGTGATAACCCCGATAAGGGGTTGGACGGGTTGACTTTTGGGCCACGGTCTGACCCACCTGGTTGACGTAGGTATTTAAGACCTGATCCTGACTTAGGGGATATTGGGACAGGATGCGGGCGGCCACCCCCCGGCCCAGGTAGTATTCCTCGGAATCACTGAGTTCCTGGGAGGCCTCCAGGGCCTTTGCCCCGGTTTTCTGGGCGATATCCACCATCGGTCGTATGCTCTCGGGAATTTGGGCCACGACCCCGGCGCAACCCATAACGAGCAGCCAGGACAGAACCAGTAGAATGAGTCGTTGTGGGTTGTTTTTCATGGCTGCAAACCTCCTTCCCGGATAAAGGCTTGGAGTGCCACAGGCGGTAATTTAAACTGCTCGATAGTATCCACGGCGGCATAGTTCAACTGGGGATTTTTTTGGCGATACCCGGCCTCCACCTCGGGGGTGAAGCCCTTGCCGGCCAGCGCTACTTCGTCGGTCCTGGTTGTCGGCACCGCCCTGCCCTTCAAGAGGGTGGACAGATCCAGTTTTTTCCCGACGGGAAAGGCCTGCTGGGGCAGCCAGCCTTTTTTTCCCTGATAATCCACCTGATACCAGTCGCCGGATTGTTGGAGCACCATTACCTCGACCTCTCCAGGGACCGTCCCCACTATTTCCGCCCCGAAGTTCGGCCCGGCATAAAGCTGCTGCTGGGACTGCACCATCCTGAAGGTCTGGGCCAGGCCAAGGGTCGGAAAGGCCCAGATCAGGGCTAATCCCAGCACCAGGCAACGAGCGGGCAGCTTTCCCAGCTTTTTTGCCGATTCCACGCGTGCACCTCCTTAGTTTTAGACGGTTTTACCTTGAACCCCCCCCCCCGTA
>VGSX01000083.1 GCA_016874895.1 Deltaproteobacteria bacterium | reverse complement strand
ACCGCCTTCGGCATCTTGGGCCTGAATGACTTTGCTTTTGATGAGGCCTTGAATATCTCCCGCTCTTTAAACATCTCCCTCACCGGCAAGCCCGCCGGCTACCGGGTGGAGGGTCGCATGATCGGCGTCAACCAGCAGGGCACCGGCCGGCGCAGTCGGGGGGCACACGCTGAGACCACCGGCTTCCATGCTCCCCTGGTACGTAAAGGCTCCAAGCTGCGGTTGGCCAGACCGGAGGAGCGCAATGAGAACCGCCTGGCCAACCCCCAGACCCACTGGGATATTCTACACGGGGTGATCCAGAGCTTCCGAGATGGCGACATCCCGGTGGCCCGGGCCTACCTGGAACGGCACGCTGCCGACCACCGGGGCAAGATCCTGGATCTCCTCCGGGTCTGGGCCGGGGAGATGGATGATCAGGGTTTACGGAAAGAAGCGGAAGCGATTTTGTTCGGGCTGAAATAATGTCTTTACATATCAACCACGTCAGGTATCTGGGCGACTTCTGCCTGCGCCTCTGGTTCAACGACGGCCAGGTCAAAGACGTGGATTTAAAGGATGACCTGTATGGCGAGGTTTTTGAACCGCTCCAGAATCAGGAATTTTTTCAGCAGGTAAAAGTTAATCCCGAGACCAAAACCGTGGAATGGCCCAACGGTGCGGATTTCGCCCCGGAATACCTGTCAGAGATAGGCCAGACCATTAAAAAGATGGCCTGAAAACTGGTGTTATTTGGGCGCGGGGGTAAGATCTTATCAAAAATGACCGACCAAGCTAAATCTGATAGTAACTCTCATGTCCTCAGGCCGGAGTTGCCCACCTTTCGGGACTATCCTTGGCGCCTTTCTTATCGCAGTTCTGCCACTGGCCCCGGCGGCAAACCCGTCAATATTCTCCACGATTTCTATATTCCTGTTTTACAGCGGGCCGTCCGCTACGACCGGGTGGCTGGATACTTTCGTTCTACCTCCTTGGCTGCGGCCTCCCAGGGCTTTACCGCTTTTGCCGGCCGGAAGGGTAAAATCCGTCTGATTGTGGGGGCTGATTTAGACCCCAAAGATGTCCAGGCCATTCTCAATGCCTATACCAATCAGGGGACTGAGGTGTCTCCAACTGACACCTTGTTGGAGCAAGCTCTCAAGGTTGGCTTAGATCACCCTGAAACGTGGCCGGAAAATGTCTGCCATGGGGTGCAGCTTTTGGGTTGGCTCATCGCCAGGCAGGTTTTGGAGATCAAGGTGGCCCTGCGGGTTCATGCCCAAAGTGGTGAGCCACTGCCCTTTGAATCGGTGGAAGATGGCTATGTCCATATGAAATGGGGCGTGTTTGCCGATGCCCTGGGTAATCGGATGTATATCAGCGGCTCCTTGAACGAATCAAAGACAGCCCTCACCCTGAATGCCGAAAACCTTGATGTGCACTGCGAATGGCGCGGGGAAACGGAGCAACAAAGAGTGGAGGAGGCGGATCGGGAGTTTCACGATCTCTGGGAAGACCGGGCCGGTGGTTTGCGGGTGCTCAGCCTCCCGGAAGCCCTCCGGAAGTGCCTGATTAAAATTGCCGCGGGGATGTCGCGCCCCCAGGAAATTGACGGTACCGGTGCCCCTCCTCTCCAGATCCCACCGCCGAGTTCCCGGGAGTTCCTTGGTTTTGCTCTGATTAAAGACGGGCCGCGTCTGCCGGGAGGGCGTTTTGTGGGACTGGAGACTGCTCCCATTACCCCCTGGCCGCACCAGCAGATCGTGGCCAGGCGGGTCATATCCACCTGGCCCTGCAGCTATCTCCTCTGCGATGAGGTCGGTCTGGGAAAGACCATTGAAGCCGGTCTGATCATCCGCTCCCTGTATCTCTCGGGATGGGTGACCCGGGTTATGGTGGCGGCCCCGGCCAGCCTGACCAGACAATGGCAGCGGGAAATGGCCGCAAAATTTTTCTTGCCTTTTGCCCGGGCCTTGGGGGGCGCCGAACCACGCCACGAATATCTGTTGCCCGGGGAAGAGCAGAGAAGCTCCGGCTCTCTCTTTGATCCCGAGCTCTTAATCATTTCCACCGGCCTGTTGGTCAGGCAAGAGAAGGAAGCACTGCTGAAGCGGGCGGCTGACTTCGATCTTACCCTGCTCGACGAAGCGCATTACGCCCGCCGGAAGAATTCTACCCAGGGTCCTCGGGCCGAACCGAAATTCGGGCGCTTGCACAACACCCTGGCCGATATCCTCCGCCCTAAAAGCAGATGCCTGCTTATGGCCACCGCCACCCCCATGCAATTAGATCCGGTGGAGGTCTTCGACCTGATTCGCCTGACCGGGCGCGTCGGTCCTTTTCAATTCGATCCAGGCCTGAGTCAGTGGTATTACGACATCCTGACCAGATTGGCCAGGGAAGAGCAGGTCAAAGAGGGGGAGTGGGCCTTCCTGCGCCGGGTCATTCTTGACTTGGAGCATCACGACCCCCACCATCATGCGTACCTCAAACAAGTAGTAGTGGATGGCAGGAGTCGTCTGGCAGTGCGTCGCTGGCTGGAGCAGGACAGGCGTCCTGCCCCGGCGGATATGAAAAGAATTATCCGATTAATCTTTAGCGCTTCACCCCTGCACCGGGTTATGCTCCGGCATACCCGGGCGCTGTTGGAGATCTACCGGGAAAAAAATCAGTTGGCTGCCAACCTGGCTAAAAGAACCATCTTACCGCTCCCCCGGATTGTTTTTACCCCCCAGGAAAAGCAATGTTATGAACAGCTGGAGATTTATTGCCAGGAATTGGCGACCCAGATTGCTCAACAGGATAATAAGAATCAGGTGATCGCTGTGCTCGGGTTTTATTTGAGTTTTATCCGTTTGCGATTTGCCTCCAGCCTTTTTGCCATACAGCAGACATTAAAGCGGCGCCGCCAGCGGGTCAGATATACCCTGGAACATTTCGCCGAGCAGAGGGAAGCGTTCTGGGAAGAATGGGACCTGGAAGACCTGCTGGAAGACGCGGACGAAGACACCCCCTTTATCCAGACCCTGTTGGAAAACCGGAGTCCGGAGGATTTAAAATGGGAATGGGATTTTCTTAAACAAATGTTAGATCCCCTGGAGAATCTCTCTGGCCCTTCTTCCAAGATGCAGGTCCTGCTCAAGGTTTTAAATGACCGGAGAATCGGGGGAACTGCGCGCCTCAGGCAAACGGTAATTTTCACTAGATTTTACGATACCTTAAGTGATATCGTGGACCGTTTGCGGAGAATTGACCCGGGGCTGTTGATCGGCACGTTTTCCGGGCGGGGAGGTCAATATACCGATTCAAAGACGGGGAGACTGGTGGGTGCGGATCGGGAGGAGATAAGGCGCGGTTTTCTCCGGGAAGAGATCGATATTCTGGTATGCACCGATGCCGCGGCAGAAGGTTTAAACCTGCAGACCGCTGATCTGTTGATCAATTTTGACCTCCCCTGGAATCCCATGAAGGTGGAGCAGCGAATCGGCCGGGTGGACCGCATCGGCCAGAAATACCCGGAGGTTTTTGTCCTCAACCTGTGTTATGCCGATTCCGCCGAGGAGATCGTTTACGGCCGTCTCCTGAGTCGATTGGCCGATGTCATTACGATCGTGGGGATGCAACAGATTTCTCTCTTGCCGGTCACACGGGAGGAATTTCAGCTCCTGGCTGAGAATAAACTAACCGAGCGGGAATTGGAGAAAATAGCCCGGCAGCGGGCTGAATTAGCCCGGGGGCGCAATCTGGTCCGGGAGATGCAGGCCGAAGAGCTTTATCAGATCTACCAGCGGTGGGCCCAGAGTCAAGATGTTCCCAAAACGCCCATTGATTTGACGGCGATTTGGAAAATCCTCTCAGAGTCAGAGTACTTGCAGGACTTAGGCTGTGAAGTGCTTCCCGATCTGACCGCTCAGACCATCATTGTGCGGAATATTCCCGGCATCGTAGACGCTACTGCGCTGACAACCTCTCGCCAGACCTTTGAATACGGCCACCAGGATGTCCCTGGTAAGCTTCATTTTGCTTCTTATGGTGATCCCGTCTTTGAAACTCTCTTAAATCACCTGCTGTCCTTTGATTTACCCCCGAGCCTGGTACGTCTGGAGTGCAAACCCCCTAATGGTCCGACAGTTTATGGATATGCAGTAACTGCTTTCGATGCCGGCGGCCGACCGAATACTACAATGGTTACTTCTTATGACCAGCTTCAAGGTCTGCACATCAATGATGAGGGCAGAGTTTCAGAGGTGGATATTCAGGAGATGCAACCTCAGTTGAGTCAAATAACCGCAAAGGAGCTGGAGAACAGCCTGCCGGCCTCAGGGGTTGAGGTTCTGAATCAACGAGCGGGAATATCCCAGCTTATCCTGAATTACCTGGTTGCGAGATATCTAATTGATTCAAGAAGAAAAATCGGACAGGGGGAAGAAAACTTCTGGGCCGAGGTAAAAAGCCAGGAACAGGTCCTGCAAAATAAAGAGGTAATTTCAATTAAGTTCCCCAGGAATATCGCTCAGAGTCTTGACGGCATGCCGTTCACCCTTCAAATCCCCCAACTTGGCGATAAAGCCACACTCTTGGCGCCAATAGCTTTAATTCAAAGTTCAATGGACTGTGTCTGCCGTCTGGCCAGCAGGATGCACAGAAGCAGGGCAGATCTTTCCACTGAGGAGGTTTTGGCCCGGATTGACCGGGAGCTGAACAAGTTCTTCAATTCAATAAGTTAGCCAAACGATCAGGAAAACAGTCCGTTAACCCGTTCCGAATAGCTTAAACTTGACCTTGTGGGTGAGAACATTTACTATGAAGAAGATTTTTCCAGAATGGGGGGAAGGGGCAGACAGTGACCCAACACCGGATTATCATCGGCGACTGTAGAAATATGTCGGAGGTGGCGGACGAGTCCGTGCACCTGGTGGTGACCTCGCCGCCGTACTGGCAGTTAAAGGACTACGGGCCCCGGGAGCAGATCGGCTACGACGATTCCTATGAGGCTTATATCAACCACCTGAACCTGGTCTGGCAGGAGTGCCGCCGGGTGCTGCAGCCCGGCTGCCGGCTGTGCGTCAACATCGGCGACCAGTTCGCCCGGGCGGCCTATTACGGGCGCTACAAGATCATTCCCATCCGCACCGAGATCATTAAATTCTGCGAAACCATGGGCCTGGACTACATGGGGGCGATCATCTGGCAGAAGGTCACCACCTGCAACACCAGTGGCGGGGCCACCATCATGGGGTCTTTCCCGTTCCCTCGCAACGGCATGGTGAAGCTGGACTACGAGTTTATCCTGCTCTTTAAAAAGCCGGGGGCCACCCCGCCGGCGTCTCCCGAGGTGAAGGAACAGTCCCGGCTGAGCAAGGAGGAGTGGAATACCTACTTCCAGGGGCACTGGCACTTTCCCGGGGAAAAACAGACCAAACACCTGGCCATGTTCCCCGAGGAACTGCCCCGGCGGCTCATCAAGATGTTCACTTTTGCGGGGGAAACCGTCCTGGACCCCTTCCTCGGGAGCGGCACCACCAGCCTGGCGGCCAAAAACTTAGGGAGAAGCTCGGTGGGCTACGAGATCAACGAGGAGTTTGTGCCCCTCATCCAGGAAAAACTGGGGGTGCGGCAGGGGGCCATGTTCAGCGAGGTCCAGGTGGATATCAGCCGCCAGTCGGAGGTCCCGGAAAACTGGCAAAGCCACATCCACGCCCTGCCGTATATCTTTCGCGATCCCATCCGGTTTGATAAAATATATGATCCCAAAGAACAGACCTATGGCTCGAAAATCGACGGGAACAGCCAGAAGCGGGAGGAATACCATCGGGTCAAGGAAATTCTCTCCCCGTCTCAACTGCTCCTGAACAATGGGCAAAACATCCGTCTGCTGGGGATCAGGGAAATACCGGAAAGAAATGGCGAGGCGGTGGATTTCCTGAAAAATTTGATCAGCGGCAACCGGGTTTTCCTCCGGCGGGATGAAAAGGCAGGGCCGGATGCCGACGCCGTTTATTTATACCTGAGCAATAAAACCTTTGTGAATGGCCACCTGATAAAAAATAACCTGGCAGCGGTTGATACCGAAACTGATTACAAATTCAAAGCAAGGTTTTTGAAATATACCAATGGATGATGACAGAAATTTGAAATATACTCACTAAGGTGCAGGGAGTAATTTATAAAATGGGAAACCGGAGCATGGAAACCAGTTATCTAACATAATCAATGAAACTGCCAAATCGAGACAAGGCTTATATTCCCTTGAACAAATTAAATAATTATCTTCTGTCGGATTCTCATCTTGTCGGCAGAATAAAAGCAAATTTATTCCGATCAATTGGTTTTAGTAAGAAAAATGCGACCTTCTTGGAGCAGAGTTTATTAGCCTTGGCCTACACCGAAAATGTTAAGGAAGTTATTACTACTTCCTACGGGGCAAAATATATAGTAGAGGGAACAATAGAAACTCCACTGGGTGGTAAGTTGGCTATCCGCACTGTTTGGATTATTGAAACCGGCGCAGATAGCCCTCAATGCTGTTGACTTAAGGAGTTCCACCCCTTTTGTCATCCTGAGCCGCCCCCGGCGGCGAAGGATCTAATTTGCCATGATGAGCTAGATTCTTCGCTTCGCTCAGAATGACAAAAATAAAACTCCTTGCTTAATTCAACAACATTGAGATAGCCCTCGGCTGGTCACGGCCTATCCGCTATAATCCTTTTAGGAGATAACCATGTTTGTAGAATTAGATATTGCGGTTTTAACCAGGGATATTCCAGAAAAAAGGCTCAAAGCAGGGGATCTGGGGACCGTGGTGCATGCTTATGCCTCTGCTAACTTATATGAAGTTGAATTTGTTGACGCCCTCGGGGCAACCTTAGCATTGCTGACGTTAGATGAGGCTGATCTTCGTATAATGGCAGATAAAGAAATTCTTCATGTGCGGCTTTTGGATCAGGCAGCCGCGTGAGAACAGAAATTATGCCAAGGGGTGACTATGGCCAAAGAATGGATATTGAATCAGGCTAATATGCGGTGGGGATTGACGAAGAAAACAAAAGTCGGAGCAGTCTCCGAGGCAATCAGACTCTGCTCTCCAAAAAAATTAACTGATTGGGAGACCTACTACTATAATAATATCTATCCGAAAGAACAGTTAGTGAATTTAGGAAGAATTTTATACATCAAAATATCTGAGGTTTGCCAAGCTGAAATTGAGAGCCTGGAGGAACAAGACTGTGGAGATGCTAAGAAAATATTTAATATTGACGTCATTGATGAAATAAAGTCTGAAATTGATAGATTGAAGAGGAATATGAAAAGGTTCGAAATTTGTGAAATACTCTGTCGAAATTACCCGTCGGGCAGAGAAAGACCTTGATCATTAAGGCAATACCCTGAAAAACGGCATTCTAAGACATGGTGGATAAAACCATTCAGGAACGGGCCGCCCGCCTGCGGGAGCTGATTCATTACCACGACTACCGGTATTATGTCCTGGACCGGCCGGAGATTTCGGATGCGGAATATGACCGGCTGTTCCGGGAGTTGGAGGAACTGGAGGCCCGCTACCCGGAACTGGTGACGTCTGATTCCCCCACGCAGCGGGTGGGAGGGCGGCCGGCGGAGAAGTTTGAGAGTGTGGCCCACCGCCAGCCCATGCTGTCCCTGGAGAACGCCTTCAGTGAGGGGGAGGCTAGGGAGTTCGAGCAGCGGCTGCAAAGATTTTTGCGCAGCCAGGCCGGGTTATCCTATGTCGTGGAACCCAAGATGGACGGGGTGGCGGTGAATCTGGTCTATGAAAACTGCCACCTGGCCTGGGGCGCCACCCGGGGTGATGGTTTCAGGGGAGAAAACGTCACTCAGAACCTCAAGACCATCAGGACCATTCCTTTAAAGTTGCAGGGGGATAAACTCCCTGCACTGCTGGAGGTCCGGGGCGAGGTTTACATGGAGGTGGCTCAGTTCAAGAAACTTAACCGGGACCGGGAGGCCAGAGGGGAGCCGGCCTTTGCCAACCCCCGGAACGCCGCCGCGGGGTCGCTGCGGCAGTTGGACCCGGCGGTGACCGCCGGCCGGCCCTTAAAGATCTTCTGCTACGGGGTAGGGGAGGTGCAAGGGGGCGAGTTTGCCAGCCAGTGGGAGGTGTTGCAGACCCTCCAAGCCTGGGGGCTGCGGGTGAATCCCCATATTGACCGGCAGCAGGGCATCGAAGCGGCCATTGCCTATCACCACCGCCTGGAGGAGCAGCGCCACGGCCTGCCATACGAGATCGACGGCGTGGTCATCAAGGTGGACTCCCTGGAGCTGCAGGCCCGTCTGGGAGTCAAGACCCGGAGCCCCCGGTGGGCTTTGGCCTATAAATTTAAGGCCACCCAGGCCACTACACAGGTGAAGAAAATCATTGTCCAGGTGGGCCGCACCGGGGCCGTAACCCCCACTGCCGTCATGACACCGGTGGAAGTGGGAGGTGTCACCGTCAGCCGGGCCACCCTGCACAACGAGGACGAAGTAGTTCGCAAAGATGTGCGGGAGGGTGACTGGGTCCTGATTCAACGGGCCGGGGACGTCATCCCGGAGGTGGTCCAGGTCATTGCCAGCCAACGCACCGGCCAGGAAAAACCCTTTAAAATGCCCAGCAACTGCCCGGTGTGCGACACGCCCTTGGTGCGCCCCCCGGGGGAGGCCGTCACCCGCTGCCCCAACCCGGACTGCTCGGCCCAACTGAAGCGGGCCATCCGGCATTTTGCCAGCAAGGGGGCCATGGATATCGACGGGCTGGGGGAAAAAATCGTGGAACAGTTGGTGGAAAACGGCCTGGTGCAGGACGTGGCCGACCTGTACCGCCTGCAGGTGACGGATCTGACGCCCCTGGAGCGCTTTGCCGAAAAGTCGGCGCAAAACATCGTCCAGGCCATCCGGGGGAGCAAAAAGCCCACCCTGGGACGGTTTATCTTTGCCCTGGGGATCCGCTATGTCGGGGAGGCCACCGCCAACCTGTTGGCCGGGCATTTTTGCACTTTGCAAGCCTTGCAGGAGGCCGGCCTGGAGGAACTGCTCCGGGTTGAGGGGGTGGGGCCGCAAGTGGCAGGGAGCATCCGGGAGTATTTTGATAATGCCAAGAACCGGGCTTTACTGACAAAACTCCTGGAGGCCGGGGTCCGGCCGGAGGGGCCGGGAAGGCCCCAGGCGGCTCCCCTGGCCGGCAAGACCTTCGTCTTTACCGGCGGCTTGCAGCATTTTTCTAGGGAGGAGGCCAAGGCCCTGGTGACGGCCTTGGGCGGCAAGGTCAGCAGTTCGGTGTCGGCCAGGACCGATTATGTGGTGGTGGGTGAGGAGCCGGGCAGCAAATATGCCAAAGCCCGGGAGTTGGGCGTGGAGATTCTGGACGAAGCCGACTTTGGAAAATTAGTGGGGAGGAAGTCATGACCCAGGAGAAGCTGCGGGCCCGGGCTGTCATCGAAGGACGGGTCCAGGGGGTCTTTTTCCGGGCCTCCACCCGGGATGAGGCCCGCAGATTGGGGGTGAACGGCTGGGTGCGGAATCTGCCCAACGGCGACGTGGAGGCCTTGTTTGAAGGTGACAAAGGTCCGGTCGGCCAGATGCTGGCCTGGTGCTATAAGGGGCCGCCCTATGCCGTGGTGCACCGGGTAAACGTGTCGTATGAACCTTTTCTGGGGGACCAGGAAGGTTTTCATGTTGCATATTAAAGGATGATTAATAAAAAACGTAAGCGTTCAGCGGTCAGCTCACAGCCGTCAGCTAAGGCTTTAAATTAAAATAGTTATTTCGAGATGACAGCTCGCTGGCTTCTCGATTATTTCGCCTTACCCATTGTTTTTGCTGAAAGCTGAACGCCTACTAAAAAACTTCCGTCCCGATACTTTAGACCGATGCAAAAATTCCGGTGGCACAGGCTTCTCGGCCTGTTCCATGGCGCCCAGGATGGAAGCCTGTACCACCTGTTTTGCCCTTGCGACCGATTGCACCTTAGCCGCCAAACCACACATTGCGAACTAATGATCATGAGTTATAAGCCACCCGCGAACCATGAAAATGCAGGCTGGCACCCAGGGGGGGGTGCGCGGGCGGGCACGGAGGCCCGCCCCACCAAGGATAAAACTTTTTTCCTGGTGGAACAGGCTTTCTAACCTGGGCAGGGTTTATTTTCCTGCTAACAACTGGAAACCGGAAACTGAAAATCGTAAACCGTCTTTACGAAAGAGTGTTGTTATGACTGCCACTGAACTCCAAGCGGGCCTCACGAGGGTTTATACCACCTCCTGGGCCGCTTTTTATCTGTATTACGTGGCTATAGCCATCTGTTGGTTCGGCCCCCACCTTAATCCCGAGTTTTCCCAGAGGATATTCCTGAGTCCCGGTTTAGGCCTGGTCCTGGGGTTGTTATTGCTGGCCGGGGTTATTTACCTGAAATATGGCCAGCACTATGAGATGAGTGCCGAGGGGGTGAAAAAGGTCTGGCGTTATCCCGCCCGGCAGGAGCTCCTGCGGTGGTCCGAGATTGACCGGATAGTTGTCCGGGCCGGACTGACCCAGACGATCTTGCGCATCGGCAACGTGGTCATTCAGCCGCATCCGGGTCAGGGCCAGGAAATGGTCTGGTATGGTCTGGAAAGTCCGAAACTGGTCAAAATGTTTCTGGAAAGGGGCCTGGATGAGTCTACCGCCGAGTGATTGGGCTGAGAAGGCCTTATCTGATCTTTCTGTCGAGACAGAGCATCCGGTGGCCTGGGAGGACCCGGACCGGGCCAGTCTGTCGGCCCTGCTGCTGACCCTGGGGCGGATTCTGTGGCAGCCGAAAAAATTCTTTACGTCCTTGCCTCTTACTGGCGGTTTGGGGGAGCCCCTGGGCTTTGTCCTGGTGGTGGGGACGGTTGGGTTGCTCGGTTCTTTTTTCTGGATTCTGGCCCAGGGCGGCGATCTGTCCGACAAGGTTGCTTTTCTGGCCATACCCGCGGAGGATTATCTAAGTGACCGGAGAGTAATCGTCGGGTTGTTCCTGATGGCGCCTCTCATGGCGATTTTTTGGCAATTTTTTCTCGCAATTTCCCTGATGTGGGCGGCTCGGCTGACCGGGCCGGAAGATATTTCTTTTGAGGCGGTGTTTCGTATTGCGGCCTACGCCCAGGCTCCGGCGGTGGCCTGTCTCCTGCCCTTTGGCGGGTCCGTGGTGGCCAACGCCTGGAACCTGATTTTGTTAATAATCGGTTTGTCGAAGAAATTCAATATGTCAACCTTTAAGGCCTGCTTTACGTTTTTTCTGGCGGTCATCTTCCAGGGGATGTTGTTGCTATTTTTCGGTTTGATGAGCTGGGTCCTAGGAGTGTGGGGCCTTATCTTGTCCTAGGCTCGAGTCCCCGGGGGGAGCGGCGTTGGCGCGTCTGGTTAAAGCCAGAGAGCCAGCCTCCGATAAAACCCAGGGCCAGACAGATGATAATGATGAGAGAGGTTTGCAGTTCCACCACTTCTTTGGCAAAAATTTTCAGGGGAGGAGCCGCCACCCAATTCTCAAGAAAGAATACGGTGAGCAAGGCTCCCATCAGAACCAGCAATAAGGCTTTGATCTTTCCCATGACGGCCTCCTGGCAGCAATGCCGCGGACCCCTTCTCAATCCTTCAGATGTTTTCGCACTGCAGCCTTTAAATCTTCCAGGTCAGAGGACTTCACCAGGTATTCTTCCGAGGCCCAGGTGCCGAAATCCTGTTTGTACTCGCTGTAGGCGGAACTGAGGAGAACGGGCAGGTTGGGATATTTTTCCTTGATCTGCCGCAGAACCTCGATACCGCTCATTTCCGGCATTTTTATGTCCAGGATAATCAGATCAAGGGGTTCCTTGTCAACCACCTCCAGGGCTTCTATGCCATTGGAGGCGGTGAACACCTCATAGCCTTCCTCCCGCAGTTCTTCGCTATACAACAGGCGGATACTCATCTCATCATCCGCAACAAGAATTCTTTTCATCTTAATCCTCCTCTGCGTCGGTTGCCGGTGGGGCAGTTTTTCCCTGGGGAATGAGACAATATTTGGCAATGGGCAGGGTCACGGTAAAGGTAATGCCTTTGCCGAGCTCATTATTAATCTCGATATCGCCGTAATGGCGGGCCACGATGCGTTGGGCGATGGACAGACCCAGACCGGTGCCCTGTTCTTTGGTGGTGAAAAAGGGGTTGAAAATATTGAAGACCAGTTCCGGGGCGATGCCGCCGCCGGTATCGGAAACTGCGATGGCGGCATAGAGACCGTCTGATTTTTCCAGGGGGAAGGTGCGAATGGTCATGACGCCGCCATGTTCCATGGCCTGTTGGGCGTTTTGAAAGATGTTGTAAAAAACCAGCTTAATCTGTCGTTCGTCACAGTAGACCGGGGACATTTCGGCCAGTTCCCTGACCACCCGGATATTATGTTTGTCGAGCTCCCGTTGGATTAAAGTCAGGGAGTCCGCCACCAGGGCGTTGATGTCATGCTCCTGGAAATGTCCCAGGGTTTCGCCGGTGTAATCGAACATCTGCCGCAGAATCGTCTCCAGGCGGCCC
>VGSX01000082.1 GCA_016874895.1 Deltaproteobacteria bacterium | reverse complement strand
CCGGATGGGGAAGCGGCCCTGCATCTCCGGGATGAGGTCCGCGGGTTTGGAGGTGTGAAAAGCCCCCGAGGCGATGAACAGGATGTGGTCGGTGCGCACCATGCCGTATTTGGTGGTAACGGTGGAGCCTTCGACGATGGGCAGCAGGTCCCGCTGCACCCCTTCCCGGGACACGTCCGGCCCCTTGGCATGGTCCCGGCCCACGATCTTGTCGATCTCATCCAGGAAGATGATGCCGCTCTGCTCCACTTTACGCCGGGCTTCATCCACCACCCGGTCCATGTCAATGAGGCGCTGGGCTTCTTCCTGGAGGAGGATTTCCCGGGCCTCGGAAATCTTAACCTTGCGCTGCTTGGTGCGGGACGGGAAGATATTGCCGAACATCTCCTTGAAATTAATGTCCATTTCCTCGATGCCAGCATTGGAGAAGATCTCCACGATGGGCATGGTCCGCTGGCTGACCTCCAGATCAATGAACCGCTCGTCCAGCCGACCTTCCCGAAGGAGCCGCCGCATTTTCTCCCGGGTGGGATCGGCGCTCGCAGCCTTCACGGCTTCATCATTACTGGCCGGCGGCCGGGAGGCCGGGGGCAGGAGAATATCCAATAAACGCTCCTCCACCACCTCCTCGGCCTTGGCCTTGACCTGTTCCCGGGCCTCGGCCTTCACCATGTTGATGGCCAGTTCCATGAGGTCCCGGATCATGGATTCCACATCCCGGCCCACGTAGCCCACTTCGGTGAATTTGGTGGCCTCGATCTTCAGGAAGGGTGATTGGGCCAGTTTGGCCAGTCGGCGGGCGATTTCGGTCTTGCCCACCCCCGTGGGGCCGATCATGATGATGTTTTTGGGCGCGATCTCATCCCGCAGGCCTTCGGGGATCTGCTGGCGGCGCCAGCGGTTCCGCAGGGCGATGGCCACGGAGCGCTTGGCCTCGGCCTGGCCGATGATATATTTGTCCAGTTCCGCCACGATTTCCCGGGGGGCCAGGTGATCGCCCCGCTGCAGCCGGGGCACAGGTGTCAAGGACTGATGCAATTCAATAACCATAATGTATCATTCAGCAACCCGGCAAAGGGCTACAACTCCTCGATGGAAATTTGGTCGTTGGAAAAAATACACAAGTCGGCCGCGATAGTCATGGCCTCCCGGCAGATTTCAGCGGGCGGCATGTTCGTGTGGCGCAGCAAGGCATAGGCCGCGGCCTGGGCATAAGCGCCGCCGGAGCCGATGGCCATGACCCCCTCATCCGGTTCGATGACGTCGCCGGTGCCGGAAATCAAGAAAAAATTGTCTCTGTCCACCACCAGCAGGAGGGCCTCCAGGCGCCGCAAGATCTTATCCGTGCGCCAGTCCTTGGCCAATTCCACCACGGCCCGGGTCAGGTTGCCCTGGTGTTTCTCCAGCTTGGCCTCGAACCGCTCGAACAGGCTCAAGGCGTCGGCCGCGGCCCCGGCAAAACCGACAATGATCTTGCCGTTATAGATCTTGCGGACCTTCCGGGCCTTGTGCTTCATGACGGTGTCGCCCAGGGTAACCTGGCCGTCCCCGGCCACCGCAACCTGGCCGTCCCGGCGCACCGCCAGGATGGTAGTCGCCCGAAAGGAGGATTGCTGTTTTTCGGTTTGCAGTTTTTGGTCTTCGTTCATGCTCTTTCTGTCGCCCTATCCATGATTATTGCCGGGATTAATGATGCTGCCTAAACAGGTGTCCAAGCACCGCCTGGCGGAACTGTGGGTTCCCAAGTACAACTTGAAAACCAGAACAAACCAACTTATAACTAACCACTGACCCCTGACCCCTGACCACTAACCACTGACCCCTGCCCACTCACTTGCGCGGGTGCGCCTTGTCATAGACCTCCATCAAGAAATCCAGGTTCACGTGCAGATATTTCTGCGTGGTGGACAGTTGGGCGTGTCCCAGGAGTTCCTGCACGGCTCGCAGGTCAGCCTTGCCCTCCAGGAGGTGGGTGGCGAAGGTGTGCCGCAGGCCATGGGGAGACAAGGGCTGCCCTAAGCCGGTTTTGAGGGCCCATTTCTCCACCAGCCGGGCCACGCTGCGGGTGGTGAGGCGGCCCCCCCGGTGGTTGAGAAAAACCGCGTCCTGACCGGAGGCCGGAGAGTCGGGGGTGAGCAGCTCCCGCCGCACCCGCAGGTAGAGGGTCAACGCCTGGTGCGCCTGGGGGCCGATGATCACCAGGCGCTCTTTGCCCCCTTTGCCCCGCACTTTGGCCAGCTGCTGGGCCAGGTCCAGGTCCTGGAGATTGAGGCCCACTAATTCCGCCACCCGCAGCCCGCCGGAGTATAAGACCTCGAGGATGGCCCGGTCCCGCAATTCCAAGGCGGTGTAGCCGGAAGTCTGCTCCAGCAGATGAAAGACCTCGTCGATGGTCAGAAACTTGGGCAAGTGGCTCTCCAGTTTGGGAGTGGGGGCCAGGGCCGCGATATTATGGGGCAGTACCCCCCGGCGGACCAGAAAGGTGCAGAAGGTGCGCAGGGCCGCCAGTTTCCGGGCCACCGAGGTCTTGCGGTTGATCTGCCGCCGGGCCGCCAGGTAGGCCCGCAGGTCCTGATAGGTCAGGGCGGCCAGGGACCGGGGCGGCTGCCGGGTGCTTAGAAACTCTATAAACTGACGGACATCGCTCAGATAATTGCGCACCGTGTGGGGCGACAGGGAGCGCTCCACCTGCAGATGACGGGCAAAAGCTTGTAATGAGGCGTCCATAGCCACTCGGCGTTCTCGGCGTCGCGGCGGTGATTTGTTATCGCCACGCCGGAAAAATTGTTAACTTCCCCCTATTTTTTCCGATCAAGTGGAAACCTGCAAACATCGTAAAAAATGTATTTTTATATTATTTTTATTAACAAATCAAACTTTTTATCTCGGGTGGGAACAAAAAAGGGCGGCATCGCGCCGCCCCTCTAGAAATGTTCTTGGCTCCCTCCGGGTTTAATAGGTGAAAACCCTGGTTTTGGTGGGCACTTCCAGATAGGCGTCCAGTTCGTCCTGGATGGCCTGGCGCTCCGGGCTGTTGAACCATTCCTGCCAGTCCTCGTAGTTTTCCCAGGCGCTGATGACCAGGTAATGGTTTGGGTCATCGAAGGCATGCAGCGTTTCGCCGGAAATATAGCCGGGCTGCTGCATCGCCTTGACCCGGAGCATTCTCAGCAGACGGGCGATCTCGCCGACATTTCTCCCTTTAATCATACGTTCCATCATTACTTTAATCATGGCCTTGTCCTCCCATGGGAACCGGTTAACGCCAGCCAACTCCATTCTGCCCTATACATAAATTAACGCCGATATCTTGTAAACTGCAAGAAAAATCTTGGGGCTAACGTGAGGGGGCGTCATTTCCTTCATCGTAGGCGGTGAGCTATCAGCATTCAGCTTTCAGGAAAAACAAGGAGTTAGGCAAACTAATTGAGGAACCAGCATCCTGCCATCTTGGAATAACTATTTGAATTTAAATCATTAGCTGACGGCTGTGAGCTGACCGCTGAACGCTTACCCTTCATTATCCTGGATTAATTGGAGATTGATATGGCGGCGGCGCAGGTCCACCCGGGCCACCTGCACCGTGACCCGGTCGCCGATCTGGAAGCTGCGGCCGGTGCGTTTGCCTTTGAGACGCAGGCGGGCCTCCTGAAAGAGATAATAGTCGTCGGGCAGGTCCACCAGGCGCACCAGGCCCTCGGCGAAGATTTCCTCCAGGGAGACGAAAAAGCCGAAGGCCGTGACCCCGGTGATGACCCCGTGAAAGATCTCGCCGATGTGCTCCGCCAGGCAGCGGGCCTGCATCCGGGCCAGCATTTCCCGCTCCGCGGCCACCGCCACCCGTTCCCGGGCCGTGAGTTCCCGGGCCTGTTCCTCCAACTGATCGACCAGCTGCGGCCCCGGGCCCTGGCCCTGGAGACGGTCCAGGAGCAGGCGGTGCACTATGAGGTCGGGATAGCGCCGGATGGGCGAAGTGAAGTGGGTGTAGCACTCCGAGGCCAGGCCGTAATGGCCGACGTTCTGGCCGGAGTAGCGGGCCTGTTTCAGGGAGCGCAGGAGCATCACCTGGATCATATAGGCCACGGGCAGGTCCTGGATGCTCTCCAGGAAGTTGACCAAGGCCCGGGGATCCCGGTCGGCCTCTTTGGGGAGGACCAACCCGAGCTTAGCCAGGAACTTCCGGAAAACCGCCAGCTTGTCCGCGTCCGGGACGTCATGTACCCTGAAAATGCACGGGTCCCCCAGATACTCGGCTACGGCTTCGTTGGCCGCAATCATGAATTCTTCGATGATCTGGTGGGAGAGAAGATGATCCAGCCGGCGGATGTGATAGGGTACCCCCTGTTCGTTGAGCAGGACCTCGGCCTCAGGGATGCTCAGGAGCAGGCTGCCCCGCTGCCGCCGCCGCCCTCGCAACAGGTGGCACAGGTCCGCCATCTGGGAGAGCATCTTGGCCAGATTCCGGCGGCCCCGGCTCAGCTTGGGGTCTCCCTGGAGGATCTGCTCAACTTCGTCATAGGTGAGGCGGGCTTTGCTGCGGATGACGCTGCGGGCGAATTCCCTGCTCTTAAGGCGGCCGGCCCGGTCATAGGTGAGGATGGCGGTGACGGCCAGGCGGTCCACCCCGGGGTTGAGGCTGCAGATGCCGTTACTGAGTTCATGAGGGAGCATGGGCAGGACGTAATTGGGGAAGTAAACGCTGGTCCCCCGTTGGGCCGCCTCCCTATCCAAGGCCGATTCTGGCGGGACATAGCAACTGACGTCTGTAATGGCGACGTAGAGCACCGAGATCCCGCCAGGTTTTTTGAGGAGCGCCACGCCATCGTCAAAATCCCGGGCAGCCTGCGGGTCGATGGTAATAAAAGGAAGGCGGGTGAGGTCCAACCGCCCCGTCCGGGCCGACTCGGGCACCTCCTGGGGCGCGTCCTGGGCCTGTCGCTGGGCCGCCGGGGAAAATTCATGGGGCAACTCGTGTTTCAGGATGACCACTTTCACCTGAACCGCGGGGTCTTCCGGGGGGCCTAACACCTCCACGATTTTTCCCAACGGATTAAGCCGGGCGCTGGGGTAATCGGTGATCTCGGCCACCACCATCTGGCCCACCTGGTCGTGCAGGGACGGTGCCGCCGGGATAACCAGATCAAATAGAAGATGTTCGTCGTCCGGCGCGACAAAATACCGGCCCCTTAACTCCTGGAGAACGCCGACGACCTTCTTGAGGCGGCGCTCCAGGACCCGGATGACCCGGCCCTCTTTTTTGCCCCGCCGCCCCCGGCGTTCCAGGCGGACCACCACCTTATCGCCGTGCAGGGCTTCTTTGAGATTGCCGGGATTGATAAAGATATCCCCGGCTTCCGGGGCCTCCTCCGGGGTGACGAAGGCGTAGCCGTCCGGGTGCATCAAAACCTGGCCCACCGCCAGGTTCATGGCCGCGGTGAGGCCGTAGCGGCCACCCTCCAGGGCCACCAGCTCCCCGGCGGCCAGCAGTTCCTGGAGATGCTCGTCCAGGGGCAAACGTTTGGCGCGCCGCTGGCCCAACAGATCCGCCAGTTCCGTTATCAAAAGGGGATGCTGGGCCTCTCGAAAGACCCGAAGGATTTTTTCCAATACAGACCGGTGTCGCCGGCGGGTTTTTTTCATAACAGTCCTTAAGCTCTCCTCATATAAACGCATCCGGCCGGATAAAGCAAGTTGTTATTGGCAACAGGAGGAAATAGACTACTCCCTGAGGGTATATGGTGAACAGGTCCTGAAAGGAGGGAGGGGCCAGATGCCTGGCCCCTTTTCGTGGGATGATATGGAGGTTGTGACCTTCATCAAAACGTTTAGGTGGTATAAAGGGGTAGCCGATGAATCAGTTCCCCGATTAAAAAGCCGATTTGGGGTTGGCTTTTACTCTGGACAAGAAGCACTCTGTTCAAAAACTAAAACAAATTAATCTTGGCCACTCCACCTAATTGTTTGTTAACTAATGACTGCATAATCCATGCCATTGGGAAAAATATTAAATATTAATTAAATATCAATAAGATATAATATGGGTTGTTAATTGTCGATCTGGAAAATGTTCTGTTTGCCGGACATCCGGTTCAAAAAATTATACCGGTCTGGAAAAAATACCAATCTTGTTTTGTAACAAATTGATTATATTAACAAAAATAATTGCCATCACAGATTATGGCCTCATTAAAGCGTCCAGATTTTGAAACAGAGGGATTACAGTTCATTCCTCCCAATGTTCAAAAAACCGCATTGTATCAGCCCCGAAGAGGAAACTGGAAGCTTCCAGGCATCGGTTTTCAAGCAGGGGGAAAGGTGAATAGCTTCAAAGCACGGCATGTTACGCCGGGGCAGCTCAATTCTTCCAAGTTTTTGCCAGGGGCGCCGGTAACATTTGAATTCCGCCGGCAAAAGTGCTACTATGCCAGAAAACCGTATAGATTCCTAACCGAAGTCAGGGAGGGCTGATGCAATCAATTTTAACCATATGCACACCGCGACGAGATATTTTAGAGGGGACTTTTAATCCAGAAATCTTTACAGCCAGTTTAAGCCAGGTGATAGATTTTTATCGGGGCAAACCTGGGATTATCCACTCCCTTTATACCGACGGGCGGCAGTTTTTCCAGGATGCCACCTATCCCACCGATAATTTAAAGTTAATTTTTGCTGATGTTTTTCGCCGCTTAGCCGGTGATAACGCCGCGCCGGCCATTCATCGGCTGGAGACGGCATTTGGAGGCGGCAAAACGCACATTCTCATCGGTCTCAGCCATCTCGGTTTTAAAGGGGCTGAATTGGCCTCCGCGGTTACGGAGATTATCGGACCGGAAATCTTGCCGGAACCGGGGAGTATCCATGTGGTGGGCATAGCCGGAGAGGAACTGCCGGTCCATAAACCCATGGGGCGGGCTCTCCTGCCCTACACTATGTGGGGAGAAATTGCCTTCCAGATCGGGGGGGAGAGGCTTTATCGGCAGGTCGAAACCGAGGCTAACTCTCATGCTGCTCCAGGAAAAGAATTCTTTGAAACCGTTTTCCGGGGCCGCAAAGTTCTTATCCTGCTGGACGAGTTGGCTCAATATGCCGCCAGGCTCCAGGCGGCCCGTCCTGACGGCGGGGCGAACCTGGCTGCTTTTCTGATGTCTTTACACGGTTACGCCCGCACTCATGCCGGCCTGGCCATTGTTCTCACGCTCGCCAGCGCCGCCGATGCCTTTGCCAAGGAAACAGAGAAGTTGCGGGTTTTAATTACTAAAGTTAAGGGAGAAGAGGTGGACGACGAGCAGGCCTGGGAGATAGCCCAGCAGGCGGAAAAAGACCTGCGCAGCGTTGTGGCTCGAGACGCCACCACTTTGGTGCCGATCCAGGCGGCGGAAATCTCCCGCATTTTGGCCAAGCGTCTTTTTGAGGACATCGATTATCAGGGAGCCGCAGAAATTGCCGATGCCTATCTCCAGATGTATCAGACCCATGCCGCGGTTTTGCCGGATAGAGCCTCGCACCATGCTTTTCGGGATATTTTAGTGGCCCATTATCCTTTTCATCCTACTTTTATCAATTTCCTGAATGCTAAAATGGCCACCATCGAAACGTTCCAGAGCACCCGGGGGGTGCTGCGGGTGTTGGCCCTGGTGACCCGCAGTTTATGGCAGAAAAAAATTAAGGCGCCCATGATCCATGCTTCTCATATTCCCCTGACCGATGCTCGGACTGTGGACGAAATCCTGGGAAGAACCGGTGGTGGCGATCTGCTGCCGGTGCTCAATGCCGATATCGGCGGCCCGGACTCATCCATCCTGGCCCCTGGCCAGAGCTATGCCCAGATGGCAGATCAAAAAAACCCCCACCCCCTGGGTCTGCCTCTCTATGAATACACCTGGAAGACCGTTTTCCTTCATAGCCTGGTGGGCCGGTCCGAAGGTTTGGGTTCCAACCTGTTCGGGATCACGGAACCGGAGACTATTTTTGCCGTGGCCTGCCCTGGCTTAACTCCTCCTCAGATCAGGATTGCTCTGGATAAAATCGAGGATCTTGATGAGGGGGCTTTATATCTCCGTTTTCACCACGGGCGTTATTATGCCAGCCTGGAGCCATCGGTAAACCTAACCCTGAATACTATTCGCCGTTCCCTTACCCGTGACCAGGTTGACGAGCTGATCAAAACTACGGCCCGTAAAGTGGTCACCAGTGCGCAAGGCACCTTCCAGGTGGCCCACGATGTATCTCTGCCGGAACACATCCCGGACAATGATAAGAAGCCTTTTTTAGCCATGGTGGCTTTAGACGCCGACCAGGTCAACGTTGAAGACTTTTTCATTTCCGTTGGCGTGAACCGCCCTCGTCATCATCAGAACCTGGTTTTTCTGCTGGTGCCGCAAACCGTCCGGGCAGAAGGGGAATTATGGACTGAAGACAGGCTTGCCAGAGCGCAGGATATGGTCAATCGGTTGGAGGGGCTGGCCCGCACTATTCTGGCGATGCGGAAGCTTAGAACCCAGCCGGAAAATTACGGTATCAGCACCGCTAAATTACACGAATACGATTTTGACCGGAAAATGAAAGAGCGGGAGGTAGGTCTGCTCACCACTGCGACTCAGGCATATGATTCGTTATGGTATCCATCGGCCACCAGACAGATCGTCCGTCGGGAGATCAAAGCCGGGGCCGGGGAAGCCGGCCTGGCCATTGTGGAGGAAATAAGCCAGACTCTGATTAATGAAGGCGAACTGCTTACTGCCGAACTGGCGGCAACACACGAAAGATTACTGGCCCTTAAGAATCTATTTTTCGAGACTTCGGAAACCCCGAGTTTAACGAACCTCCGAGCCGATTTTACTCAGAAGCGGCATTGGCCGGTCCTGGTAGATGCGGCTATCTTTGACCAGCTTATCCGTGCCGGTATTCAGCGGGGCGTCTGGGCCATGTTCCGGCTGGCCACCAGCGAAAGCGTCTCCCCTGAGGATTTTTATAGCCGGGACACCGAGCCTGTGCCCTTTGATGTAGATCTGACCGACTCAGGATGGTCTCTGATTTCCCTGGCCGGTGCCAATAAGCGAGGCTGGGGACCGGCGGTTGTTGATAAAGAGAAAGTCAAGGAAGTTATTCATAAAATTGTGGAGGCCGATGAAGCTCTCGGCGTCACCCAACTGTTGACCAAGGTAGTCGATTCCTACGGGGAAGTGAGTGAGGCGGCGGTGCTGGATGAGCTGAAATCCCTTGTGCAGACTGGCAAAATGGCAATGTATCACGGGAATACCGCACAGTCCCAGAAACCGTCTGATCTGCTCTGCGGTCGTGGCGCCCCCCTCATTCATGTCGATAAAACCCACATAGTTGCTACTCCTGCCACCGTGGCTAAACGCGGCTGGCTGGAGGCCCCCCCCAAGGCCTTTACCCTGAGCGGCACTGAAGGCGCTAAGCGTCTGTGGCCTCTGCTGGCCAAATTAGGAAGTTTCTATTCCAGGGGGGCCACGTCGACCATCCGCTCCCTGGACCTGGTGGATTTGGAGATATCCCGGGGAGGCCGCCTCCGTCTGATCCTGGAGGATGTTCCCCCCGAGGGCATGAAGGCCCTGGACGAACTTTTTGAGGTGTTGGCCCATGTGGCCGAAATTGGCGCCGCAACCGAAGCCGATCTGGAAATTGCCGAACCTGACGACACTTGTCTGCTGGTGAAAGAGTTGAAGAAGATGTAGGGTGGGCATTGCCCACCCTACCGAAGATAGCGGTAACAAAAAATGAAATCTAACAAAACAGGATTTGATCTTCTGGAATATTATCAGCACCGCCTCGCCCCCCTGGTGACCCAGGCCCCTTACGTCCTGCGCCTGACGGAGTGGAAAGACTACCCTCCCCCGGTCATGGTCATCAAGGAACGCCGGGAAGTGGGCGCTCCTTCAGCCAGCAAAAATCAAGGCACTTTAACTTTTCCTCCCCGAAGAATTTTAGTGGAAATCGGGCATCTCTATGGCGCCGCGCAACGTCATTGCCTCCCAATACTGCGTCAGATTATCGGACAGGCCAGGGACAACGCCGATATCCCTCTGGAGCTGCAAAGGTATCTTACCAAAGCAGGTTTGCGCCTCCATCTCAGCCTGCCCCTGGATGAGGAAGTTGGGGCCAAGCTCGGTCTCTTTTTTCGGTTGCAACTCAGGGTCAAGGAGCTGGAACGGGTCGAGCTCATGGCCCGCCGGGTGGCCACCTTTACCCGGGAAGAGGCAGCCTATTGGCTCTCACGCACCACCCGTTTCGGACCCGATGCCAACCGCTGGGCTATATCTGGTTTAAGACTCATGTTAGGAGGACAGCCTGGTGACCCGGCTGTGCTCAAGATACTGGAACGATTGCGATTTCCAGGATAAAATCTTAGTACAGCTTTTTATAATCACACTAACGTATTTAATTGCATTTGATAGTTCTCTCTGGCATGTTTCCCTTAGGGGGTGGACAATGCCAAGAGAGAGCCCATATAAAATAGTTCTATCTGGGGAGGAGGCTCGGGAACTATCTCGGCGAGCGGCAAAATATATGTTGCCATATTTCATAGTTATTCGCGCCAAGATGATTCTCCTTGCGGCCAAGGGACACAGTAATGATGCAATCGCCAAACAACTTAACACCTGCCGAGAAGTTGTTAGCATGTGGCGAAAACGCTTCTTTGAAGAACGTCTCCAGGGACTCGAAGAGCGTCCTCGGCTTGGTCGCCCCAGGTTTTTCCCCCCCTGATCTGATCGTACAGATCAAAGCTCTTGCCTGTGAGATGCCAACAGCATATCAGGCCCCTCTGGCACGTTGGAGCATTGCCGATTTGAGCAGACAGGTTCGGCAATCCGGTCTTGTGGCCACAATTAGTGACAGCACAATATGGCGTTGGCTCCATCACCTGCATTTCGGACGCATAGGCACGTGCTGAGCTATAATCAGAGTAATCTCAGTTGGTTAGGTTGCTGTCAAAAATCGGTCGTGTGCCTATGTTTCAGTAGTGGTGGGATAGATGCTTAAAACAACTTTAGGCATTGGAATTTCAAGAGATTTGAGAGTTGAAAGCAGGTTTGGGGAGGGTTCATTCCGCTGAAAGAATTGAAAATTAGGGGTCTGGAACTCGGTGGCCTGGAGGGTGCTCAGGTCGTCTCTGAGCCGCGCCCAGGGGAGCTGACAGTGCCGTTCTGCGGCTCGGGCCAGCAACAGGGCCAGAACACAAATCTTGATATGCGCTTCAATCCGCTTCTTTGATTACCTGCTCCCGGTGCTGCCGTTGACGTTTCGCCTCCCGGGGATTATAGCAGACGATATAGCGCCGCCGACGTTCGCCATCGCCGACGAGCACTTCTTTGGCATGTAAGTTTTCGGCAATAATTTTGTAGCGGCCAGACCGCGGCAGCACTTCCTCCTTGACCTCGGCAACGCTGCCCAGCCGCACCGCCAGAAGATATTTCCCACAGGCCTTGGCGAGTTTCCGGCGATTGTCCTGAGAATTCATGCCGGAGTCAGCCACCAAGAGGGCCCGACCCAATTGCCAATCCTTTAAATCCGCTTTGACTTTGGCCACGGTGTTGACATCGGTGGTATTGCCCGGGAAGACCCAGCTGCGCACCGGCAAGCCATCCCGGGTCACCGCCAGGGCAATCACGACCTGGGGATTCCAGCCGCCGTTTTTCGGGCGACCGAAGCGGCGCAGGCCATCAGTGTCCTCTTCGTCAAGGGAGAACGCCGCCGTGGTGGTATCGTAGAAAATGAGATCAACATCCAGATTGAAGAGATGAGCCGTGCGAAAAAATACCGCCTCCTCCACGGCGGCACTATGGGCCTGCAAAAAATCCATGGCCTCATACATCTGATCTAATCTGAGGCCTTGACAGGAAGGTAAATGCACCTTGCTGAGCCAGCGATCCCAGACGCCCAGCTTCGACTCCGGCTCACACAAACGGTTGGCCGTCATGGCGAAGAGCGCCCGCTCATAGGCCTCGTTATAACCCTGCTGTTTGATTATTTTTTTGAGCGCCGAGGCGATCCCCAGCCGTTCCCAAAGCACTTCCAGAGCCATTGCCGTGCCAAGTTCCCGGGTTTGGATAAGCTTGACCTCGTCGGGAAGCATATCTTGATCTCGGACAGCCCGCTTATCCTTCTGGGGTGCAGTGAGCTGCTCATTGACTTCCACCCCGCACACCCGGGCAATGGATTTGCACAAGCGAACCAGACTGCTCCGATCTAATTCATCGGCCCGGCCGAAATTATGGATGATCTTGGCCACCGCCTGATTGCTCTGCTGATTCCAGACATTATGGGCCAATTGGTAATATTCCACGACGGAGCCGTCTTTGTTCTTTCGTTTTGTGGTACGCAAATACATGCCTATTATTTAAGCATATACTATCTCTAAAAGTAAAGAATAAAATTACAAGTCGTGTGCCTATGTATTTGGGCCAAAAGCACCCCCTTTAAATCATAAAACCCGCATAAATCCTGGACTTTATGATCTCACTACCCCTCAAATATGACTATTCATCCCCCTGATGGCCACCCAAAATCCCCCACCTGTGGCCACTTCAAAATCCCCCACTAAGCGGGCCTGATTTCCAAGAAAAACTGCCCGAACGGCGACAGAACGTACAAGCTCTCATTTGTTGGCATCAGACAGATGGGAGAGAGAAGGATGAACGTTTTGAAGCCGGATTTGCAAACGACGATCAAGACATTGCTGAGTAAAGGCGTGAGCCAGAGGGAGATTGAGCGAAAGACGGGGATCGATCGAAAGACCATCCGAAGATACGCTCAG
>VGSX01000081.1 GCA_016874895.1 Deltaproteobacteria bacterium | reverse complement strand
CCCTATACTTTATGACTCGCACGGAAGATTTTTCAAAATATCATTCCGAAAAACACAGAAAAATTCGTCCCCCTCTTATGGACCTGGCAACCTCATCGCCGGAGAAGGACCCCCCGGTCTATGGGACCCAAGACCAAAAATTTTTATAATGAAAAACCTTGCTGAAGGCATGGGGCATGATTCAGTCTTGGGAAGTCAAATCCCGCCTGGATAGTAAAAATTCTCGTCTTAGTCCCGGCCCCCTTGCCTTACCCTTAGTGGAAGCGCGAACGCCCCGGAAAAAGCGAGTAGCGCTTTTTTAGAGAGTATTTGGAGGATAGGTCTTACCGCTTCATTTCCGCAAGGGGCGACCTCCAGTCCCATAGTCAAAAAAGACTTAACCAAACCCCTCCACTCATGGCATAATGCCCTGGCGAGGGCTTAATGAACCCCCTGGAAACCTACCTCAAGGAGCTGTCCGAAATCCGCGCTGCCGGCGCCGGGGTCAAGGAAACTTCCTATTACGGCCCCCTGGCCCATCTCCTGAACGAGATCGGCAAGACCCTCAAGCCCAAGGTCAAGTGCATCATCAACTTGCAGAACGTGGGGGCCGGGCTGCCCGACGGCGGGTTCTTCACGCAGGAGCAATTTCAGAAATTCGCAGACGCCGCCCCCCTCCCCGGCCAGACCCCGGCCAGGGGGGTCATGGTTTTTAATCCACCAAGATCACGCCCGGATAGAGGTAGCATGGCCTGTGCCCAGGTCAACAATTGTTGCAACCGCGACCGGCAAGTCTATGTGACCAATTAACAAAAACAAATCCCGTGATAGCTTTGGCCCATCTGTTTCGGGGGTTTGGTATGTATGCCCATTCTAAGAATTTCAAAGGGGAAAAGCATCTTCTGACCCAGCACTTGGAAAAAGTCGCGCTGCTGGCGAAAGCTTTTACTGATAAATTTCAGGCCGGCCAATGGGGGTATCTATCTGGCTTGCTTCATGATATTGGAAAATTCCACAAGGGATTTCAGGACTATCTTGACGGGAAAACCATCAGAGGGCCGGATCACAGTAGCGCCGGAGCGATCTTTGCTATGCAGCAGCATTATTGGGAAGGTCTAACTTTCCCACTTGCCGGGCATCATGGGGGCCTCCCCCAACCGGAAATCCTAAAACAACGCATACACGATAAAGCCCGCGATCCGGCTATCCGTGAGGTTCTTGGGGGAGCAAACAAACTCCTTAATCTCCCAGAGGCACCTTCCCTCCCATCTCTCAGTTCTACCCTCCAAGTAGACCTCTTTCTGAGGATGCTCTTTTCAGCCCTGGTCGATGCCGATTTTCTGGACACGGAAAACCATTTCCACCCTGGAAAAACTGAGATTAGGGAAAAAACGTATAAATTGGACGTATTGGCCGGACTCCTGCTTCAGGCCCAATCCGGCTTTTCCGGTCATGACCAAAACCCCCTCAATAGGGCTCGCCATGAAATCTACCAATTCTGCTTGGAGGCCGCGGCCGTCCCCCCCGGCATCTTTCGCCTCACCGTGCCCACCGGCGGCGGTAAAACCCGCTCCGGCCTGGCCTTTGCCCTGGAACATGCCGTTAGATACCAGAAAGACCGGGTGATTGTCGCCCTTCCTTATACCAGCATCATTGACCAGACTGTGCAGGTTTACCGGATGATTCTCGGTGAGGATAATGTTCTGGAGCATCACAGCGCAGTGACAAGTGCCGATGGTGAAGAAAATTGTCTGCAAAACCAATGGGGACGACTGGCGGCGGAGAATTGGGACGCTCCCATAATTGTCACCACCACTGTACAGCTTTTTGAAAGTCTGCTTGCACACAAACCCGCACCTTGCAGGAAACTGCACAACCTGGCCCGAAGTGTGATCATTCTCGATGAAGTGCAAACCTTGCCCACCCATCTGCTGAGTCCTATCCTGGAAGTGCTGCAACAGTTGGTAGATCGATATGGAGTCACCTTGGTGCTGTCCACCGCCACCCAGCCCGCCCTGGCCATGGATTCTCCTTATCTAAAGGGGTTGAAGGGAGAAACCCGCGAAATGGTGCCGGGCGCAGCCCGTTACTTCCAGGCTTTGCAGCGGGTAACATACGAACGGCCTACTGAAGCCTGGCCCTGGGAGCGAGTTGCCGAGGAGATGGCCAAAGAAAGGCAATGTCTGGCAGTGGTCAATACCAAAGGAGACGCGTTAGCTTTATTGAACGCCCTCAATGACCCTGAAGCCTTGCATCTCTCTACCCTCTTGTGCATGGCCCACCGGCGCGAGGTAATCGCAGAAATAGAAACACGGCTCGACCCCAAGAAGCCGTGTCCTTGTCGGGTAGTGGCCACCCAGGTGGTGGAAGCCGGCGTAGACTTGGATTTTCCCATGGTTCTCAGGGCCATGGGGCCTTTGGACCGCATCGTCCAGGCCGCGGGACGCTGTAACCGGGAAGGGCGCCTTTCTCCCGAGCAGGCCAGGGTGATCATTTTTAAAGCGGAATCGAGCAAACTCCCCCAGGGAGCGTATCGCACCGGCAGCGACCTGGCCGCCTCATATCTTGGCAGGGCAGGGGTTGATCTACACGACCCGGCCATATATGAGAGATATTTTCAGGAGCTTTATCAAAATGTCGAAACAGATACAAAAAGAATTAATGCGCTACGGTCAAACCTAAATTTCCCCGAAGTGGCAAACCGCTTCCGGTTGATCGAAGATGATACGGTTCCTCTGGTGGTGCGCTGGCCCCGTAAAGATTCACCGGTGGAAGGTCTGTTGGCCAGGTTATCAAACCAGGAGCGCCCGGATTGGGGTGAGGCCCGGTGGTTGCTGCGCCGGTTCCAGCCTTACCTGGTGAACGTGCGCCGCCGGGTCTTAGCCGATTATCAGCAGCAAGGCTTGGTACGGGAACTTCCGCTGGGTTTATGGGAGTGGCTGGGAAGTTACCATAAAATCACAGGCATCCAGGACCGGGGGATATACCCGGATTTGCTGGTGGTTTAATGAATTATTGACTCACATGATTAAGGAGGAGGCTTATGCACTATGACCGACCCTTGGAAGTGAAAGTCTGGGGCGACTGGGCCTGCTTCACCCGCCCCGAAATGAAGGTGGAACGGGTTTCTTACCCGGTCATGACCCCCTCGGCGGCCCGGGGGGTGTTGGAGGCCATTTTCTGGAAACCGGAAATCTCCTGGCGGGTGCGGGAAATCTGGGTGCTTAACGCCATCCGGTATTTTTCCATTCTGCGTAATGAGGTTACAAAGGTTATTTCTCATGAAGCAGCTAGAAAATGGCAAAAGAGTGGAGGTGGCTATTTTGCTGATGAAGACCGAGGAAAGTATGGCGGTCAGCGCCACACTCTGGCCCTGCGGGAAGTCGCCTATATCATCAAGGCCGACATTGCCCTCAAGCCTCACGCTGACGCTGACGCGGCCAAGTATCGGGACCAGTTCCGGCGCCGGGTGGCGCGGGGCCAATACCATCACACTCCATACCTGGGCTGCCGGGAATTCGCTGCCCGTTTTGGTGAACCAAACACTTCGGACCTTCCCCTTAAACGACTTAATATGGAGCTAGGGCTGATGCTTTTCGACCTAGAATATGCGCACGATGACCGGGGGCAGGGTATTCGGGGGAAGCCCAAGTTTTTCCGAGCTCAGATTGAAAATGGGGTGATGCAGCTTGACCAGGAACTTTATGGCTAAAGGAGGTTAGCCGTGCTCCTACAAAAGCTCTGTGAATATTCCCAGCGTCTGGATGATCTGGCGCCCTTCGGATACAACAAAACCAACATCCGCTGGCTAATCAATCTTGACGCCCAAGGAAACTGCCTCGGCTTTATAACCACCAGCAGCGGCAAGAAGAATGATCGGGGCAAGGTGTTCTTTACTCCCTCAGTAATGAAATCAGTCAACATTAAAGCCAGCCTCTTGGTAGGAAATGGTGAGTATGTCCTGGGCATAGCCAGGGACCCTGAAAAAGCAAGGGAAAAACCTAAATATGCTAACGATGTTTCTAAGCGCCATAAGGCATTCAAAGAGCAGGTTCAGGACTGCGCCACCACTACCCAAAATCCTCTGGTTCAGGCAGTTCTCCACTTCTTAAGATTTTCGGACCTCCAAACCTTGCCTTTGCCGCCGGACTTTAATCCCGACATGAACCTCTCCTTTCAAGTTGACGGCACATTGCCCATTGATCTATCGGAAATCCGCTCTTATTGGGCCCGGCTTCAGGGAGGAGAACAGTCTCTTGACTCTGAGGCTGCGTCCAGCCAATGCCTGGCTTGCGGCACTTTTTGCATCCCTACGGAACGTTTCCCCATCAAGTTCAGGGTCATTGGCGGCGGCCAGTCTTCCGGAATGACTTTGGTCTCTGCCAATGCCTCGGCATTTGAATCTTATGGACTCAAAGCCTCCCTTATCGCCCCAGTATGCCGTGACTGTGCAGAAAATTCCGCCAAGGCCTATAACGCTTTGTTGGAAAAAGAAGATTCGCGTCTCAATATCGGCCCTCTGGTCTATCTCTTCTGGACCCGGCGAGAGACAGGCTTCAATATTGCCTCTCTCTTCTCTCAGCCTCAGCCAGAGCAGGTCAAAGAACTGCTGCGCTCTGCTACCAGGGGAAGGCTCTACGATGCCCTGGATGCCGAAGCCTTTTATGCTACGGCCCTATCTGCCAGCGGCGCCAGGGTAGTAGTGCGAGACTGGCTGGAAATCACGGTGGGGGAAGTCAAGGACCACCTGGCTCGATGGTTTATCTTGCAGCGCATTGTGGATTGGGACGGTTCAGACAGTTCTCCTTATGGCCTATTCACCTTGACCCGAAGCTTGATTCCACAAAAAGGGGACATGCAGAGAGACATGCCACCTAACGTTCCTCGTGTTCTACTAAAAGTTGCTCTCCAGGGAGGCCCCCTGCCGGCCTGGATAATGTTCCAGTCAATAAAAAGAAACCGAGCCGAACAGAAAAGACCCGATCGTCCAGACCAGATAGCTATCTGGAGACGGCGCTGGTCTATACGGGCCGCCCTCATCAAGATGGTGCTGCTTTCCCAACAATCAAATCTTCAGGAGGATGCCATGGTGCAAATGGATGAAG
The DNA here is from genome assembly GCA_016874895.1 of Deltaproteobacteria bacterium. Lineage (GTDB taxonomy): Bacteria > Desulfobacterota > Desulfobaccia > Desulfobaccales > Desulfobaccaceae > Desulfobacca. The sequence goes on along the minus strand of VGSX01000081.1, from coordinate 7,718 downwards.
GAAATCTCCACCCCGCCTATCTTTGCGGCCGGCTCTTGGCCGTCCTGGAACAGGTGCAATTTCTGGCCGTCAGCCCCAAGGCCACTCTCATTGACCGGTTCTACGGCACCGCCTCCACCGCCCCGGCTTCGGTCTTTCCCCGCCTGCTCAGGGGCGCCCAGGCTCACTTGGGGAAGCTGCGCAAAGAAAGGTTTGGGGCTTACGTCAACTTGCAAACCCGCTTGGAAGCCGTCATGGGCAGCCTATCAAGCTTTCCCATGGTTCTTACCCTGGAAGAACAGGGCTGGTTCAGCCTCGGCTACTACCACCAGCGCGCCTGGGATCGCTCCCAGGCCAAGGCCCGTAAAGAAGCCGGCAAAGTTGTCGCGGAAAACGATGCAATCACCGAAGAAAAAGACTAGACCAAGGAGGAAAAAACCATGGAAACCGCCATTTATAACGATCCCAGCCGCCGCCAGGACTTTGTCCTGATCTTTGAAGTGGCCGACGGCAACCCCAACGGCGACCCCGATGCCGGCAATCTCCCCCGGGTGGACCCGGAAACCATGCAAGGTTTGGTCACCGATGTCTGCCTGAAGCGCAAGGTGCGGGATTATGTGGACGCCACCAGGGGTGACGAGGCAAACTTCAAGATATATGTGCAGAATAAAGGTATTGCCTTAAACACCCTGAACCGTCGAGCCTATGAAGCCGAAAACCTAACCCCCAAAGGACCCAAACAAAAGCGCAGTGAAGTGGAGAAAACCCGCACCTGGATGTGCCGAAATTTCTATGATATTCGGACGTTTGGAGCAGTGATGACTACCGAAGTTAATTGTGGTCAGGTGCGGGGCCCGGCACAGCTCACCTTCGCCCGCTCCGTTGATCCCATAGTCCCTCTGGACCTCTCCATCACCCGGGTGGCCATCACCAGAGAACAGGATGTTGAACTTGTGGAGACAGAAAAAGGCACCGAAGGCGGCAAAGTCACCGAAATGGGTCGTAAGGCCCTGGTTCCTTATGGCCTCTATGTGGGCTACGGCTTTGTCAATCCCCATTTTGCGGAGCAGACCGGTTTTTCCGCCGAAGACCTGGCCCTTTTCTGGCAGGCTTTGCTTTCCATGTGGGACCTGGACCGTTCCGCCAGCCGAGGCCGCATGGCCTGCCGCGGCCTTTATGTCTTCACCCATGACAGCAAAATGGGCAAAGCCCCGGCCCACAAACTCTTTGACCTGGTGCAGGTGCGCCGCAAGGACAAGGAAACGCCGCCCCGTTCTTTCGGAGATTATGAGGTGTCCCTGCCCTTAACCGAGAACCTGCCTCCCGGTGTCACCCTCACTGACCTGGAGGGGTGAGTCATGGATAACGACGACGCAACGCCGGATGGTTGGGCGGATGACGAGCTTATTCCCATTTCCGCCGTCCAGCACTATAGCTACTGTCCCCGGCAGGCGGCCCTCATTCATGTGGATATGGTGTGGGAGGAAAACCTCTATACCCTCCGGGGGCGGTTTGTTCATGAGTTGGTGGACCAACCCGGCGCCGAAACCCGGGACGGCATCCGGGTGGAACGTAGCCTCCCCTTATGGTCCCGGAAGTGGGGGCTCATCGGCAGGGGGGACGTGGTGGAGTTTCATGGGGACACCCCCTATCCGGTGGACTACAAGCACGGCCCCCGCCGCCGGAAGGAACATGACGCCTTGCAACTCTGCGCCCAAGCGGTGTGCCTGGAGGAAATGACGAGACAGCCGGTGCCCCGGGGCGCGCTCTTCCATGCCACCTCCCAGCGCCGCCAGGAAGTGGAGTTTGACCAACCCTTGCGCCGCCGTCTCCGGGAAGTGGTGGCCCAGTTGCGGCAGGTATTGGGGACTGCCGACTTGCCTCCGGCGCCCAATGACAAGCGGTGCCGTCAATGTTCCTTGCGTTCTTCCTGCCTGCCCGAAGTGGTGGCGGACAAACGCCGCGTAGCCCGCTGGCTCTCCGGCCTGTACCGGGTGGAGGACGACCTATGAGGACCTTGCTCAACACCCTTTATGTGCAAACCCAAGGGGCCTATCTGCGGCTGGATCACGAAACCCTGCGGGTGGAGGTGGACAAGGAATTGAAGCTCCAGGTGCCTCTCCACCATCTGGGCGCCCTGGCGTTGTTCGGAGAAGTGATGATTTCCCCTTTCCTGCTGGGAAGGTGCGCCCAGGACGGCCGTGCCGTCACCTGGCTGAGCCGCACCGGCCGCTTCCTGGGCCGTCTGGAAGGGCCGGTGTCCGGCAACGTCCTGCTGCGGCGGGCCCAACACCAATTCCTGGACCATGCCGACAAAACTCTGGAATTGGCCCGGCACCTGGTGGCCGGCAAGATTAAAAACCAGCGCCAGGTGGTGATGCGCAGCGCCCGGGAAACCGAAAAGGAAGAGGACCGGAAACCTTTGGAGGATACCGTCCGCCTGCTGACGAGCATCTTATTTGAAGTGCCCCAGGCCCAGGATTTGGATTCTCTCTTGGGCCTGGAGGGCGAGGCGGCCCGGAGCTATTTCGCTTCCTTTACTCACATGATTTTAGGGGACCGGGACACCTTCGCCGTCACCGGCCGCACCCGCCGGCCTCCCCTGGACCCCACCAACGCTTTGCTGTCCTTTTTATACGCCTTGCTCCTCAGCGATTGCCTGGCCGGGGCCCAGGGCGCCGGGTTGGATCCACAGGTGGGTTTCCTCCACGCCCTCCGGCCGGGACGGCCGGCCCTGGGACTTGATCTCATGGAGGAACTAAGGCCGGTGTTGGCGGATCGTCTAACCCTGACTCTCATTAACCGCCGCCAGGTGACCGCCCAGGATTTCGAAGAGCGCCCCGGGGGGGCGGTATTCCTTAAAGAAGGCGGTCGGAAAAAAGTGGTGGTGGCGTACCAGGAACGCAAGCAGGAAGAGATTTTCCATGGGGTGGTGCAGCAGCGGATGCCGTTGGGACTGGTGCCCCATGTCCAAGCCCGCTTGCTGGCACGCCACCTGCGGGGCGATCTGGCGGCTTACCCCCCCTATGTCCACAAGTAGGAGACATTATCATGCAGACGGTTTTGGTCACCTACGACGTGGCCACGGACACCCCGGAGGGACGCCGGCGCCTCCGGCGGGTCGCGCAACAGTGTACTAACTATGGGCAGCGGGTCCAAAAAAGCGTATTTGAGTGCCTGGTGAATGAGATGGACTTGGAGCGCCTCATTCGGGGCCTGGTGAAAATTATCCATAAGGAGGAAGACAGCTTACGCATCTACCGGCTCATGGAGCCTTTGGAGAAACACGTGCGGGTTTATGGTTGGGATAAGAAGGTGGATTTCGGCCAACCTCTTATGGTGTGAGCGAACCCCAAGCACCAACAAAAAGACCGGGGGTTCGCAGTCGCAGAATTATTAATATTCTTGGGGACATCCCTCTTGGCGAACCAAACTGACTCCCTTAAAAGGGCAAGGAAAACCGGAGTTCGCCAAAAACCGGGGCTTCCCCAGGGAAATTCCGGCCCCCAGGGGCCGGGGTAGCGCCCAGCCTTAAAGCTGGGCGAGGATTGAAACTTCTTCACCGCGTCCATGACGCCGGGCAGGGTGAAGTAGCGCCCAGCCTTAAAGCTGGGCGAGGATTGAAACCCCGGATAGCCTGTTTAGCAGCGATGTTCAGCGCCAGTAGCGCCCAGCCTTAAAGCTGGGCGAGGATTGAAACTACCCCAACCAGGAGTGGTATGTTCTCCTGGATGGTAGCGCCCAGCCTTAAAGCTGGGCGAGGATTGAAACTCCAGAGGTGGTATTCCGTCCACCGGCCAGTTTCACCGTAGCGCCCAGCCTTAAAGCTGGGCGAGGATTGAAACCAGGAAATGTAGTTCTTTAACGGTCAATTGGTCCTTGTAGCGCCCAGCCTTAAAGCTGGGCGAGGATTGAAACTGGACCAGGCCCGGAGGAGCTTTGTTGATCTCGGGTAGCGCCCAGCCTTAAAGCTGGGCGAGGATTGAAACCGGTCTGCCAACCTACCCGCCAATACCAGATTTGATGTAGCGCCCAGCCTTAAAGCTGGGCGAGGATTGAAACCGCTTCCGTGAGATTTTGACAACGGGCGCAAACGGGTAGCGCCCAGCCTTAAAGCTGGGCGAGGATTGAAACAAACCGGCCCTGCCTGACCTCGCACAGAACATACCGTAGTGCCCAGCCTTAAAGCTGGGCGAGGATTGAAACCCATCATCGGCTTTATATTCCAGGGGGGCGGCTGGCCGTAGCGCCCAGCCTTAAAGCTGGGCGAGGATTGAAACCTCTTTTCGTTCCGGTTTTGGGGGTCCAGGTGCGGTAGCGCCCAGCCTTAAAGCTGGGCGAGGATTGAAACGACCCGTTCGCCCTTGGTCAAGGTTCGCCTGGCGGTAGCGCCCAGCCTTAAAGCTGGGCGAGGATTGAAACCCTGGTAATTTGGCAGCACCCAAATGACCCGGCTCGTAGCGCCCAGCCTTAAAGCTGGGCGAGGATTGAAACTCTATTCAGAATGGAATGGATGCTGGCCTTGAGGGCGTAGCGCCCAGCCTTAAAGCTGGGCGAGGATTGAAACCATTCCACTGTTATCCCCTCGGCCTCCGGGGCATGGTAGCGCCCAGCCTTAAAGCTGGGCGAGGATTGAAACGATACCTCTCAAATCTTTGGAGGTTGGCCCTGAGTAGCGCCCAGCCTTAAAGCTGGGCGAGGATTGAAACCTCTCAAAAAAGTCGATGGCTGACTTTAAGAATTGGTAGCGCCCAGCCTTAAAGCTGGGCGAGGATTGAAACTATCGCCGCCCTTTCTTCCGCGATAATAGCAAAGGGTAGCGCCCAGCCTTAAAGCTGGGCGAGGATTGAAACGGTGAGCGCCGGGAATTGGCAGTTGGTAGCCCAGGTAGCGCCCAGCCTTAAAGCTGGGCGAGGATTGAAACCCGTAGGCCGGTTCAGTGCAGCCCGCCACGACACAAGTAGCGCCCAGCCTTAAAGCTGGGCGAGGATTGAAACCGTCACGTAGCCGATGTTTTTTTCCAAGACATAAGTAGCGCCCAGCCTTAAAGCTGGGCGAGGATTGAAACCTGGATGACCTGGGGCAAGCTCCCCCCACCGTGCAGGTAGCGCCCAGCCTTAAAGCTGGGCGAGGATTGAAACCCCATCTTCCTCTGGGCCGAGCCAATGGCGGAAGCCTGTAGCGCCCAGCCTTAAAGCTGGGCGAGGATTGAAACGAGCAGTGGGAGGCCAAGCAGCGCGGCGAAGAGGCCGTAGCGCCCAGCCTTAAAGCTGGGCGAGGATTGAAACAGCCAGTTGGTTTATCAGGCGGTGGCCCCGGAGCAGGTAGCGCCCAGCCTTAAAGCTGGGCGAGGATTGAAACGCTTAAGGTGGGGGAAATGGCCCGGAAGATGGGCCGGTAGCGCCCAGCCTTAAAGCTGGGCGAGGATTGAAACCTGCTTGATGACAATCTGCACGCCCAGGAGGGCGGCGGTAGCGCCCAGCCTTAAAGCTGGGCGAGGATTGAAACCATGGGCACCGGCCCCCGCCATGAGGGTTGTCCCCGTAGCGCCCAGCCTTAAAGCTGGGCGAGGATTGAAACCGCTGGTGGAACGACACGCCCTTCGTCAATGCCATTGTAGCGCCCAGCCTTAAAGCTGGGCGAGGATTGAAACACGAACAGACCGGGGCAAAATTCATCACCGGCGTGTAGCGCCCAGCCTTAAAGCTGGGCGAGGATTGAAACAAGTTGCGTCATTCCCCGGCCCCCTTATCATCATAGTAGCGCCCAGCCTTAAAGCTGGGCGAGGATTGAAACAATCTGAGCAACGAAGGAGAAAACATGGCAAAACGTAGCGCCCAGCCTTAAAGCTGGGCGAGGATTGAAACCCCGGTGAGCAAATCAATGGTGCCGTTGTCGCAGTAGCGCCCAGCCTTAAAGCTGGGCGAGGATTGAAACTGGCCTTTTATTATTCGGGGCACTCCGCACTCCCATGTAGCGCCCAGCCTTAAAGCTGGGCGAGGATTACACGAATGGGGTATTTATGAGGCTTCCGCATCAAAGTAACTCCGGCCTTAAGCTGGATTTTATCATTACTCTATTCCATCTCTGGGTCACTATACTATGGAATTGCTGCCAAGTATTCACCGCACAGCCACAGTCCACGAGAAGAAGTAATCAAAGGAGGAAACCCCTGTCAACCCCAATTCCCTCTAATAGAATTTTCCGGAAGTTGAGGCAATGCCTTGATAATGCTGAATAATCGGCAATTTATCAGTATTTTTTTAATTTCGGGCTGGTGAGGATTGAGTTTTATGGAATTTCTTTCAAGAGAAGAATAATGAGGCAATTTATTATTGATTTCAGATAATTATGATGGGGGAGACAGGGAAAAAGGGAGAGAGGAAGTGTGCAAAATCATGGCAAATATGGCAGGGAGGTGCCAAAATTATTGTGAAAAATAATATCGTAAAACCTCAACTATCTGAATATATTGATGATATTTGACTAAGAAAAAATTCACCCAAAATATTTATTCGTCTGTGGAGATGTATCTATGAGCAGAGGAAAAATATGCAGCGCAAAATGAGGATCACGCTCTATTTGGGCCTGAATCTCGGAATCATCACTCACAAAAAAGCCGCCATCGAATTGTATTCCTGCCCTTAGCCGAAGAAAAGGGAAGCGGGGGCAAATATATACTTTGAACCTCATAAGCGGGTGAGCCAGCCGCGCTCTCGCCCTTTTCTTGCTCACCCGGCTGCAAGCCCTTCTCCGCGCTATATCTTTGTAAGGCATCACGTTTCTCCTTGCGACTTAGAATTATGAAGTATCGGGTCTTAATACTCCTGGAAATATGCTAAAATAATCTTGCCTTGCCCGTTGCGGTGGTGGGCGTCTGACCGGCCTTTCTTCAGACGCGCCAGCGAACGGGGGTTGCTGGCCGGTAGCAACTGAAGCGGGTTCGCGCCGTTTCCGGGGCGGTTGCTTTGGCCCCGAGCAATCACAGTCTGTTGGCCGGCACCTTCCAACGGACTGGCAAAGGGGGGCTTCTGCCGGAAGAAGCTGGACTGGGTTCGCTCTGTTCCCAAAGCAACCCGAGGGCACGAAACGTTTCGGACGATTCAGAGCGGGGCTTCCTGATGCGCTTGAGCACATTGGAAGGTACATCGCTCGCCGCGGCCCTCATTTTCCCCACAAGTGCACCCGCAGCCAAAGCGTTCTTTCTCCTTATCCCTCTTCAAGGCCAATACCCCCAAGACCGCATAATTACCCAAGTCCAAGAGCGTGTCCTCAAGGGCTTCCCCCTCTACCTGTGGGGCCTTCCCCTGGGCTAACCGGCAGGCACGGGCCAGCTTGTCCGTCATGCGGGACAAGAGCACTTCCACCACGGGGCGCCGCAAAAGCTCCGCCGCCAGTTCGTAGGAATTGCCGTAGTCGGCGTTCTTGGCCCGGTATATGGCGGCCATACGCTCAAGGATGGTTTCAAAGGTTGTGTGCCCCTGTTCCATAAATATCGTGCTCCTAATAACCCATGGTAATCAAACTTCTAGCCACGCCCTTCCCCGGGTCCTTCTACCGGCCAACCACCAGCTTCTTTGTGCCACATACCTAAAGGACATTCGGCCAAATCAATTACAGGTTGCTCTTTCTCCCTGCAAAAGAGAGTCGCACTCGGATAGCTGGCCTGGTTGCAATGGTGAAAGAGACAAATGCCGTCCGCGAGGACAGGCTTGTCAATTACATGATTATCATCCATG
>VGSX01000080.1 GCA_016874895.1 Deltaproteobacteria bacterium | reverse complement strand
CCCACTAATTAAAAGAAGACATGAACATGAAGCGGCTTTTGGCTCTTGGTAGCCTCATTTTTCTGGTCCTGACCTCCTGGGCCCAGGCCTCCGGGGAATTCCGCCTGGCCCAACCCGGCTGGGACTACGTTTTTCCTCGGGATCATGCGGCGCATCCGGAGTTCAAAACCGAGTGGTGGTATTATACCGGCCACCTGACCTCGAACCAGGGCGAGCAGTTCAGCTATCAACTGACCTTTTTCCGGGTGGGGGTGCGGCAACCCGACCCCGAGGCGCGCTCGGCCTGGGCCCTTAGCACCCTGTACTTCGGCCACCTGGCCCTGACGGACATCGGGGGGCGGACCTTTACCTTTCATGAGAAGGTGGGGCGGGGGGCTTTGGGCTTATCCGGGGCCGAGACCCAGCGCTACCGGGTCTGGATTGAGGACTGGCAGGCGGAGCTGGTCGGAAAGGCCCACCACCTGCGGGCCGGAGCCGGGGACCTGGCCCTGGATCTGCATCTCAGGCCCGAAAAGCCGCCGGTTATCCATGGCACCGACGGGGTCAGCCAAAAGGCCGCGGGGGAGGGCTTTGCCAGCCACTACTATTCCTTGACCCGTCTGGCCACCCAGGGACAGGTGACCTTCCAGGGCCGGACCTTGCCGGTGCAGGGCCTGAGCTGGATGGACCACGAGTTCTCCAGCAGCCAGCTGGCCCCGGACCAGACGGGCTGGGACTGGTTTTCTCTGCAACTGGACGACGGCCACGACCTGATGCTCTACGTCATGCGGCGCCAGGACGGCACCCTGGACCCCTTTTCCTCCGGCACCCTGGTGGACCCCCAGGGGCAGTGCCGCCACCTGGAATTAGCCGACTTCACCATTACCCCGCTTAACACCTGGAAATCCCCCCAATCCGGGGCGGTCTACCCCTCCGGCTGGAAGATCACCCTGCCGGGGTATGACCTGGAGGTGCAGCCCACCCTCCAAGATCAGGAATTGATAACCACCCGGAGCACTCAGGTAACTTACTGGGAGGGCAGCGTCCGGGTTGAGGGCCGTAGCCACGGCAACACGGTGCGCGGCCAGGGCTACGTGGAACTGACGGGCTACGCCGGGGCCCTGGGGGGGAAATTTTAAAGGCGGTTTTTTTTACTTCCCCTGACAGACAGATGAGGCCGCAGCGAATGCCCCGGAAGCGGTTTAGTCTTGCTCTTAGAATAATTATACTCATAATAAGGAAGGGGGCCGCAGCCTGAGGTGGAAGTGTGCTCTGCGAGGCATTTTCTTATCTACCGGGCGATGGTGCGGATTTGTTGGCCGAACTTAAGAAAAATGGAGAACTTGCTTGATTTTTTTAGAAAAAATTGCCGAGAGCCGCATTGTGGAGGCCATGAAGGACGGACTTTTCGATAATCTGGCGGGTAAAGGACGGCCTCTGGTGTTCGACGATGACCGGGATGTCCCCCCGGAGCTGCGCCTGGCCTACAAGATTTTGAAGATGGCGGACTGCCTCCCCCCGGAGCTGCACTTACAGAAGGAGATTATCACCCTGCAGGACATGATGGCCGGTCTCCCGGATGAGGCGGCCAAATTGCAGCAGATGCGGCGGCTGAACTTTCTGACTATGAAACTAAACATGATGCGCCGGGTATCGCCCCTGCTGCAGGAGCACAATGAATACACCGCCAGGATTCTGGAAAAATTGGAGCGGCTGCCCCAGACCAAGAAGTCTTTTTAGCACCCATGAAAATACGTAATCCCCGGCTGCTGCAATTAGCCCCGCCCCTGGCCGCGGCGGTGATGAACAGGGTTTTTGGCTGTTGCCCTGGTAGCATCGTCAATGAGGCCGCGGAAAAGAAACTCTTAGCTTTGGACCGGCCGATACTGTACACCTGTTGGCACGGCCAGCTAGCTTATATATTGTACCATTTTAGATTTCGGCCCCGGAAGATTGTCCTGTTGGCCAGCCCCAGTATCGACGGCGAACTCATCGGCCGTATTGCCGAAAGATTCGGGGCCCTGGTCTTTGCCGGTTCCCGCAATAAAGGCGGGCTGGCGGCCCTCAGAAAGATTGCCGGAATGATGCGCCAGGGATACTGCGGGGGCATCATTGCCGACGGTTCCCGGGGACCATACCACCAGTTACAGAAAGGGGTGGTGGTCTTGGCACGGGAGGCCGGGGCTGTAATCCTGCCGGTGGCCGTGGCTGCGGCGAGAAAAATCACTTTGAACACCTGGGACCGGTTCGAGTTGATCCTGCCTTTCAGCCGGGTGGCTTTACTCTTTGGGGAGCCTTTGCCGGTGCCGCCGGAAGCTCGGGGCAAGCTCCTGGAGGAATACCGGCAGGAAATTGAAACCCGCCTTAATGATCTTTTTACCCTGGGTCAGAATTTTCCCTTCTAAAATTAAACATTATCTCAAAAAAAAACGCATTTCCCTGATATTCGGTTTGCCTTTTCAAACAAGCAGATATAAAATTAATGGGTAAAATTGAGGCAAAAGGGAAATAATTATGCGTTTTGAAGAGTTAGATGCCGAAAAGGCCCGGCGCTTGGGTTCCGAAGAAAATTGGCTGGCCGCTCAGGACCTGGTTACCAATAATCAGGTGCACTTCCGCTACCGGACCCCTGATCGCCTGGAGGCGGCAGTTCAAGATAATGACAATTGGTACCCGGCCATTGTGGCCATAGAAGACGGCGTTTTAAAGAGCTCCTGCTCCTGCCCGCAGCAGGGTGAAGGCTGGTGTGCCTGTTCCCTGGCAGTGCTGGCCGCCTGGCTCGAAGAGCCGGAAAGCTTCCTGGATCGCAGCTCCTTAAAAGATCAGTTGAAACAGTACTCCAAGGCTGATTTGATTAAAATTATCCTGGAGATGGCTGATAAAGTATTTGAAACCAGGGAGCTTCTGAAAGAAGAGAGCCCTGATCTGGATACCTTGTTGGAAAGCGTGGATCATATCATCGCCGAAGCAGGGGCCATGAGCGCCGGGGAAACCGCCGAATTAGAGCAAAAGTTGCGGCTGGCCCAGGAAAAGGCCGACCGGTTGGCCCAGATGGGGAGGCTGTCCGAGGCCCGGGCCACGTATTTTTATTTACTGGACAATGTTTACGGCCTGGAAGAAGATTTGGGCAAGCCCGGTTTGTTTTCCGAAGATTTAAAGCATGAGCTGTTCGAAGAATACTGTCAATTGATTCACGAGGATCGCAACCTGGACCGGACTCTGGTGCAGCAGGAGATCGAGCAATTGGAGAGCCGGCCCGCTTTTGTAGCGGGACAGTTGAATTTCAGCGATTTAAAGAAGAATTTCCTGGACGAAGTGGCGTAAGAACCAGGGCTTGGCACATTCCAGACTTCCGGCCGGGGTCACCCCCGGCTTTTTTTATCGGTTGTCGGAAAAGCTCCGCATGGCACCCGTATACAATGAAAAATCCCGCTGGCACAGGCTTTCTAACCTGTACAGACAAGACTTTTAAGACGGAAAGATCTCGTGCCGGGGCGGGTCTCAGACCAGGTCCTATCGGCTGACCCCCAATTTACCGAGACAATCCCCCGTAGGGGCATGCCCCCGTGCCTGCCCGTGGCCTTTTTCCCCCTTTTCCCACTTCCCTGTTCACTCTTCTTTCCGGCAACCCGCATCAGGGGGAAATGGGGTTCCCCTCGTTATCCTGTCTAGCCGCGTCCGTCTGGGCCGAACGGTTCTGGCGCAGGATAGTTTTTTGATAAATGGACAACACTGATAAAAGAAAAGAAAGGATCAACGGTCCCAGGATAAAACCCACGGTGCCGAAATAAGCAATGCCCCCCATGATGGCGAAGAGGATAAAGACTACGGGGGTGTAGCGGGCCCCTTTCATGAGATAGGGTTTTACCAGGTTGTCGATGGAGCCGATGACCACCACGCCCCAAAAAACCAATCCCAGGGCATGCCAGGTGTGGCCCTGGAAAAAGAGAAAAAGCGCACCCGGGAACCAGATGAGGGCGGCCCCCACCACCGGGATAACCGAGGCGGGGATCATCAGGGTGCCCCAAAAGGCCGCCTTGGGTACGCCAAAAATGAAAAAGCCGATTCCTCCCAGGACTCCCTGAATCAAGGCCACAATGACCGTGCCCCGGAGGGTGGCCTTGATGGTTTTCTCCACATCCCCTAAAATCTCTTCGTTATGAGCCGGATCCAAGGGGGACAATTCTTTTATGGCATTAATAAAATCATCTCCCTGGAGAAAGCAGAAAAAGGTAATGAATAAAATCAACAACAGGCTGAAGATGACGCCGGTGAAGCCTTTCACCAGGCCGATGGCGTTATTGTAGACGAACTGGCTGGCCGTCACCAGGGCCGAACGGATGATCTGTTCCAACTGAAATTTATCCACGCTGACGGGCAGATTGTATTTATTGGCGAAATTCTGCACAAAGGCCATTTTATCGGTGAGGTCCTGCCAGAGGGCGCCGCTGTGCAGCCCTTCGTTGATGAGATTGTAGATATCCAGGGCCTGACCGGCGATGAGGCTGGCCAGGGTGAGGAGCGGGGCGATGATAAAGAGGGCCAGCAGCAGACAGGTCAGGGCCGAACTCAGGCCCCGCTGGCCCCGCAGGAGCCTGAGAATCCCGGAATAGAGGGGTTTGCTGACTATAAAAAGAACCAGGGCCAGAAAAATCTCGACGAGAAACGGCTTAATAATGAGATACGAATAATACAAGATGATCAGGGTGAGGACCCCGAAAAAAAATCGGGCGAACCGGCTGGGGAAGTCATCCACCACCGGAGGTGGGGCCTCAGGGGATGAGGCCACTGCCGCCGCCTCGTGCTTTTCCGGTCTTTTTGACCTCCGCAGAACGCCCCGGAGCTTGTTGTAGGCCGATTCCCGCAGGCTTTTTTTCATAAATAACTGCTCCTAACAGTGGTTGGCCAGAAAATCTTCGATGTAGCCCAGGACCACCTCATCATCGGATAGGACCATATCCATCTGCTTGGTGAAAACTTCCAGGCGCCCTAAGATCTCCAGCAGTTTCAGGCAGGCTGCTTCCTCATCCCCGGTTTTGCGGGCATCCAGGAGGTCGCCGGTGATACTCACCTCAAAGCCCAGGCGCGTCAGGATGCCCCGGATGAGCCGTAAGCGCCGCACCCGGCGCTCCACCGAGGCGGCCCCGCCCTGATAATGAAAGCGGAGGTAATTGCAGGGGGGCTGAGGGCTCACGTAAGCCTCGATGGTAGAGGCATGGTAGCCCAGACAGAGGCTGAAATTCATGTATTCCCGGGCCAGGAGGGCGAAACTGATTTTTTGCAGCTGATCTTCGGCCCGGGGGGTGGTGGAGGTCACCCCCACCACGGAAATGAAGCCCTTCATATCCAGGGGCCGGGCCTTGGGCCAGGGGATGGACAACATCCCGTCCAGGAAGGCCTTATAAGGGACTGAGGCCACGTCATCCAGGTTGACGGTGACGCTGGTGCTGGACAAGCCGCCGCCGGCGTCGATGACCAGGATGGGCACCAGGCGCCCGGTGACCAGACTGACGGCCTGTTTTTTGCTGACCTGGCTGCGGAGGCTGAGGCAGAACATTTCTTGCAGGCGGTGCTCGGTGATCCCCGCCAGCAGGTCCGGCACCGAGGCGGAAGCCGCCAGGGGGCTTGAACCCTGGGAAGGCTCAGCCTGTTGCCTGGAAAAGAGGAGGGGGCGCAGCTGATCTTGGACAAGCTCCAGGGTGTCCTGCCCCGAGGCCTCTGCCAGGGAGAGAATCTCCTGGAACCGGGCGGCCAGCTCTGCAAAGGCCGCCAGGAGCTCGTCTGGCTTCTGGCGGCAGAATTCCAGGAGCAGGTCTAAGGCTTGGCGCATATGCCCCAGGAGGTCGGCGCACTGCTCCTGAAATTGGGGCAGATCAAGGTTTTCCGGTTTTGCCAGGCGATGCTGCAACTGGGCCATAATTGCCCCGGCCGCCTCGCTTTCGGCCAGGATGGCTTGAAACTGCTGATATTTTTTGAGATAACGCTGGGCCAGGCCGACGGGCGGCGCCAGGGCGCCGCGGTCGCAGCCCTTACCGAACAGTCTTTTCCAGAAAGACACCGTGGAACTCCTTGAAAGATCACTTTAAAAACAAAGAATTGTTTACTTACCTACCACTGCAGTTTTTCACCCTGTTAAGATACTATACCAAGCCGGGCTGGTTGGCCCAAAAAAATGCCGGGACAACCTTATTATAGGGTTATCCCGGCTGCTAAGGCAAGTTCGGGGCTGAACTTTAACAGATTATACTTCTTCTTTATGCCCCGCATGGGCGCCCATGCCAATGCCTTCGAAGAGTTCGAAAACGCCGTAACCGTACCACAGGGTATAAACCACGTAGAACACCAGCATGAAGGTCAGCATGCCGATATTATCCCTGACTCTTTCCGGAGAAATCCCGAAGAAATTATAGCCCGGTTCGATGGAGCGCATCATGATTTCCGAAACTACCCGGGCCTCTTTAAACTTTTCCTGGGCCTTCAAGGCATGATCCAGTTCCTTGAAGGCGACCCACCAGGTCCGCAAGACCGTCCTGCCGTCGATGCCATAGGCGGCCTTAATCTTCTCATCCTGGTTGTGGAACATGGTGTCGGAGTCATCGATGGCGGCAAACATGATCTGGCCGAGGTCACCCTTGATATGGGCCATATCGCCCTCAACCGTCACCGTGGCCCCGGCCTTGGTGAAGAGGAGCTCCTTTTTCTGGGCCGCCGGGGCGTCCTTGGATTTCAGGTGCACGTCCAGGACCTGGCCTTTGAAAGGTGTGGCCAGTTGGCGCATATTGTCCATGAAGTTACTGGAGCCCTTGGCCAGGGAATTGAAGAAGTCGTCGGAAAATTCCAGGCCGTTCCTGGGTTTGCCGGTGACCCCGGGCCCGTACCAGGGCATGAAGATGGCGATCAGGACGAGGAAAAAGGTGACCAGGAGTATGGTACCGATGACGATTTTTTTGGAATTCATATGTTAGACCTCCCCCCGAAGCTTCTTAAGATTGGTAAAGAACATGTAAAATACCCAGAAGGCGAAGGTTCCGGCGATTAAAAAGAAGATCACCAGTCCCAAGTTATCGATGTAGCCGGCCAGGGTGGGAGAAATATCGATGTAATCCATTTCCTGCAATTTTTTGGGCAGGGCGAAGAAGCGGTTGAAGAAGCCGGCCAGGATGGTGATGGCGTAAAAACCCCGGATATAGATGCCTTTAACCACCTTGGTGGTCAGGGCGCCCACCTGGATGCCCAGCAGGGAGCCCAGGAGCATGCCCATGGCCAGGGTATAGAAGATAAAGCCGTAGATGGCATACTGGGTGACGGCGGCATAACCGGCGGTGAAGATGATCTGCAGGATGTCGGTGCCCACGGTGGTGAAGGAGGAGACGCCCAGCATATACACGAACATGGGGAAGGCCAGGAAGCCGCCGCCCACGCCCATGATGGCCGCCACGACGCCCACTACGAAACCGCATATAGCCACAAAGACGCCGGAGATGCGGTTGCCGCCGGGTACCAGATCCTCATCAAAGGTAATCATGGGGGGCAGGTTGACGGATTGCAGCTTCTGGGCCAGACCGGTGGTGGCCTGGGCCGCAGGTTTACCGCCGCCGTGGGCGTGGGGATCCTGGATCTTGGTGTCCGCCCCGGCCTTCCGCAGTTTCAGGAAGTCGGCCATGGAGTAAAAGCCCAGGAAGCCCAGCAGGAAGACGTAGACCAGGGAGATGAACAGGTCGCTTAATACCGGGTTGGTGTCATAAACCCAGCGGTTAAGCATGCCGCCGCCGGTGGCGCCGATAAGGGAGCCGGCCAGGAAGGCGATGGCCAGTTTTACCGAGACGTTCCCCATCTTTTTGTGGACCGCGGTGCCCATGATGGCCTTGGCGAAAATATGGAACAGGTCGGTGCCTACGGCCAGGATGCCTTTAATGCCGGCGCTCATCAGGGCCGGGGTAATGATAAAGCCGCCCCCGGCGCCGATGCAGCCGGTGACCAGACCCGCGGCCAGGCCGATGAAGATGGTGGCGAAAAAGATCCCTGGGGTATAAAAGGCCGGGGCGAAAGCGGTCTTGCCGCCCAGGATGTCTCCGGCCGCCCAGGTGTAGCCCCAGAACCCCAGGATGGGCAGGCAGAGAATCAATAATAACAGTAATTTTTTGCGGTTGCGCACGATGTTGTTGGACATTTCTATCTCCCAACGGGCATGGTGCTCCGCAGCCATTTTCAGCATGGAAAACAGACGTTGGCCGCGACTCATAGAAAACATAACCTCCTTATGATCTTAATATTATAAATGCTGCCTGGTATATTAGCTTCCCGCCCCTTTAAGCCCAGAGCAGGAGTGAGCCCAAAAAAAAAAGAGGATTAATGAAAATATTCACATCCTCTTGTATCAGAATCTTTGGCATCTGCAAAGAAAAAAGTTGAACTAGAAATATAAATGCAATCCATGTGCCAAACTGGGAATAAGCGGGACTTGCTGAAAAACTGCACAAATCTATTCCTGCGGGATCAATTCCCGGCCTCAGTGTGTCCATTTATTTTACAGGGTGTAAAAGTTTGTAGGGGCGGGTCTCAGACCCGCCCCTACAACAGGGGATTTTCAAGGCGAACAGGCCTGCCGTTTTGCAAGGGGTTCAGTGCCATAAAGAGTCTGCCCCTCCGTTTGCTGCTTGGCAACCTGGTTACAGATGATATAATTCAGGAAATCCTGCTGAGGAAGCTCCCATGACCGGTCTGCTTGCCAAATTAAAAAGCGTTTTCTCACGTCCCCCGGCCCCCACCGTGGAGGAGTTGCGGGCCGTGTTCCGCCGGCGCTATCAGGCCTTCAAGATGCTCCTGGCGGCCAACAACACTGCCCTGCAGCTCATGAGCGATATGGAGTCCGCCGCCTACGGCAATTATAGTTTCGGCATGGCCTTTGTCCGCTCCCACTGCACTGCCATCTGCGTCAATGTATATGCCATGATTAAGTATCTGGGGGAGCTGGCCGGGGACAAATACCAGCAGTTGGAGACGGTGTTCGAGGGTATTAAGGAAAACATCGACCAGACCCTGAGCCGCAAGGCCCCGCCGCCGCTGACGGAATTCGTCCTGCCCTTATCCCGCACCGATAAAGAAATGGCCGACGCGGTGGGCTCCAAAATGGCCAATCTGGGGGAGCTCATCAGCCGGGTGGAGGGGATTCCGGTGCCCCAGGGCTTTGTAGTCACCGCCGCGGGATACGAGCGCTTCCTGGCCTACAACAACCTCCAGGAGGAAATCAACCGGCGGCTGCAGGCCGTGGAGGCCGAGGAAATGGCCGACCTCTACCGTCTGAGCTCTGAAATCCAGATGAACATCATCAATTCCGAGGTGCCCGAGGATCTGGGCGCCGAGATCATGGCGGCCTATAAGAATCTGGCGGCCGCGGTGGGCCGGGAGGTGCGGGTGTCGCTGCGTTCCAGCGCCATCGGCGAAGACAGCGCCCAGACTTCCTTTGCCGGTCAGTACCGCTCGGAGCTCAACGTTAGCCCGGAGCATCTGCTGCAGGTCTATAAAGAGATCGTGGCCAGCAAATACGCCCTGACGGCCATCACCTACCGTCTGCATAAAGGTATCCGGGACGAAGACGTGGCCATGTGCGTGGGGTGCATGGAGATGGTGGACGCGGCCGCCGGGGGAGTCATGTACTCCCGCAACCCCATGGACATCCGCAGTGACGCCGTGTTCATTAACGCGGTGCACGGCCTGGCCAAGACCGTGGTGGACGGCAGCGCCACCCCGGACCTTATGGTCATTTCCCGGCAGGAGCCGCTGAGCATCCTGAAAAAGGACATTGCCGACAAGAAACATAAGTTTATCTGCCTCCCCGAGGAGGGCGTCTGCCGGGAGGTCACCGATGAGGCCAGCACCCTGGCGGCCATCACCGACGAGCAGGCCCTGGAACTGGCCCGCTACGCCCTGCGCCTGGAAGAACATTTCCAGTCCCCCCAGGACATCGAATGGTCCATCGACCAGGCGGGGAATATTTATATCCTGCAGAGCCGCCCCCTGCAGCAGATGACGGTGGCTGACCGCCCGGAGCGGGACATCGCTTCTGGCATCGAAGCCCCCATCATCCTGCGGGGCGGGGAAATGGCCAGCCCCGGGGTGGCTGCGGGACCGGCCTCTATTGTGGCCAACAACCTTGACCTGCTGCAATTTCCGGAGGGCGCGGTTCTGGTAACAGCTTTTCCCCACCCGAACTGGGCCCCGGTATTGTCCCGGGCCGTGGCGGTGGTTACCGACCGGGGGGGCATCACCGGCCATCTGGCCAACGTCTCCCGGGAATTTCACCTCCCGGCCCTGTTCAACACCGGCGAGGCCACCAAGAAGATCAAGAATGGGGATATCATCACCGTGGACGCCGAGGGCCACACCATCTACGAGGGCCGGGTGGAAAGTTTGCTGGCCCTGGGGAACCGCCAGGCCAACCTTATGGTGGGGACGCCGGTGTACGAAACCCTGAAGGAGGTCATGGCCCATATCACCCCCTTGAACCTCACCAACCCGGACGGGCCGGATTTCCGCATCAAAAACTGCCGCACCCTGCACGACATCACCCGCTATGTCCATGAGGTATCGGTAAAGGAGTTGTTCGATTACGAAAAGAACAAGAACCTGGCCAAACATTTTATCAAGCGCCTGGTGGCCGAGGTCCCCATGCAGTGGTTTGTCCTGGACCTGGAAGACGGCTTTACGGAGGACACCCCGGACCGGGAGATACATATTTCCAAGATCGCCTCGGTGCCCATGCTGGCCCTGTGGGAGGGGATCAACACCGTAAAATGGGAAGGACCGCCCCCGGTGGACGCCGGCGGCTTCATGGCCATCATCGGCCAGGCCGCCACCAATCGCAATCTCGAAGTCACCGGGCCGTCGGTATTCGGCAACATCAATTATTTCATGATCTCTAAAAACTTCTGCAACCTGACTTCCCGCTTCGGCTTCCACTTTTCCACGGTGGAGGCCCTGGTGGGGGACAACCCCCACGAAAATTATCTGCGCTTTGCCTTCAAGGGCGGGGCCGCGGACTATCCCCGGCGCATGGCCCGGGCCCGTCTGGTGCAGGAAGTATTGGAAATGTACGATTTTAAGGTGGATATCAAAGAGGATTCCGTCTTCGCCCGCATGGACATCGGCGACAAAGAATATATGTTGTCCCGCCTTCGCATTCTAGGGTACATCAGCGTCCACACCCGGCAACTGGATATGGTCATGGCCAAGGCAGACCAGGCCGGCTACTACCGCCACAAGATCCTGGAGGATATCGAAACGGCCATTTTGCCCCTGGGGGAGGAGGGGGAGCCTCAAGAAGCCGGAGAAGCTTGATTCGTGGGATAGACGAACGAGAGGCAATTAGCCTTGTCACACTTGGGAGGAAACCTAATTGTAGGCGTTCAGCAATTAGCAATCAGCTTTCAGCAAAAACAATGGTTTAGGCAAAATAATCGAGAAGCCAGCGATCTGCCATCTTGGAATAACTATTTGAATTAAAAGTATTAGCTGACGGCTGAACGCTTACACCTAATTCAAACAGAGGCTTTTTTAGTTCAATTTGACAGATAACAAATCTGTGTTAAATTGTATGTCAGTGTAATACTCATTCCGCCTTAAGGAGCCCTGTTGTGAGAACCACCAAGCTTGTTACCATTTCCCTGCTGCCTGAACTTTTGGACGAAGCGGAAAAGCTGGCCAAAGAAGAAAAGCGGAGCCGCAGTGAGTTCTTTCGCGAGGCTATCCGCAGATATATTGAGGAAAAAAAATGGGAGCGGCTTTATCGCTATGGGCGCCTGAAAGCTCAGGAACAGGGCCTCACCGACAAAGACGTGGAGCGTGTGCTTGACGAATTCCGTCGACAAGGGCAGAGCCCGAGTGGTCATTGACACTAATGTAATTATTTCGGCCCTTAATTTCGGCGGCAGACCCAAAGATATTCTGGAGATGGCCAGAACCGGGCTGATCCGCAATGTCATTTCCCCTTACATTCTGCAAGAAGTCAAACAGGTTCTCACCGGCAAATTTTCCTGGCAGAGGGAGTGGAAATGACCTCTTACACCCGCATTTTAGGGCTTGATCTGGGAGCAAAGCGCATCGGCTTGGCCCTGAGCGATGCCCTGGGTCTGACCGCCCAGGGTTTGACCGTGCTCCAAAGGCGGGGAGGGGAGCGCGACCTGGATCAGGTGGTGGAACTGGCCGGGAAGCACGAAGTCCAGGAAATCGTCCTCGGCCTGCCCCGGCATCTGGACGGGCGTTTAGGGGACGCGGCGGTCGAGGTGCTGGCCTGGGCCGAGGCCTTACGGGAACGCCTGGGTATACCGGTGCACACCTGGGACGAACGGCTCACCACCCTGCAGGCGGAGCGGGTCTTAATCCAGGCGGACGTCAGCCGGCGGAAACGGCGCCTGGTCATCGACAAGCTGGCCGCCGTCCTGATTTTGCAGGCATTTTTAGATGCTCGCCGAGAGGCGGCCCTCAACAGCTGCAGTGAGCCGTTACCTTCCCACTAACCTCTGCAATTTACCAGTTTGCCGCGCCGAGAGGGGCCCAAAAGTCCCTCAGATTGCCGGTTCATCCAGTTCCAGCCTCCCCTGGAGCCTGGTCTCCCTGATAACCTGTTGCATCCGCTTTTCGGCCAAGGCGATATAGTCCGGCTCAATCTCGTACCCCACGTAATGGCGCCCGGCCTTAAGAGCCGCCAGGGCCGTCTGGCCGCTCCCCAGGAAAGGGTCCAGGACCACTTCCCCGGCAAAGGTGTAGAGCTGGATCAGCCGGTAGGGGAGTTCCACCGGGAACGGGGCCGGGTGGCCCACCTTTCGGGCCGGCTCCGCCGGGAAGGTCCAGACACTCTTGGTGAACTCCAGAAATTCCTCTCTGGCGAT
>VGSX01000079.1 GCA_016874895.1 Deltaproteobacteria bacterium | reverse complement strand
AATACGAGCCCTCACTATTCTTATACTACAATTTAAGGCACATAAGACTCTGAAAATGCCTTAAGCTGGGCAAGCATGATTATCCAATCAGGAAAAAATCCCTTTTTCATTCACTAACCCCATATTTCCCTCATAGGCCGCATCATCCCCCGCAAGCAACCCCAGGAGGAGTTTCGCCTGGCGGGCGGCGGCCCCCTGGTGGGTGTTGAGGGCGGCCAGGCCGGCCTGGCCCCGCCGGTAAATTTCTTCTGGCTGCTCCAGGCAATACCTCCCGGCCCGGATGAGACTTGGAACATCGGTGACTTCAATGCCCGCGGCGGCTTCTTCCAGGAGCTGCCGGGCGGCCCGGAAATTGGCCAGGTGAGGGCCGTACAAAGGGACCTTGCCCCAGGCTGCCGGCTCCAGGATGTTCTGGCCGCCGTGGGGGATGAGGCTGCCCCCCACAAAGATAACATCCGCCAGGCTGTACAGGGCAAAGAGGTCGCCCACGGTGTCGATGATGACTGCCGCCTCCCGGCGCCCTTCGCCGTTTTTGAGGGCCCGCCAGAACTGGCAGGGAATCCCGGCTTCATGAAGAAGGTGAGCCACGGCGGGGGCGCGCTCCGGGTGCCGCGGGGCCAGGAGCAGGTGCAGGGCAGGGTAGGGGCGGCGCAGGGCCTGATAGGCCGTTAGGACGATTTCCTCTTCGCCGGGATGGGTGGAGGCCGCCAGCATTACCGGGGCCCCCTGGAAGGCCAGTCTTTCCCGAAAATCCGCAGCCTGGGCCTGGGCGGCGGGATTGGACCGGCGTTCGAACTTGGTATTCCCCGTCACTGCGACCTTGGCCGGGTCGGCACCTAGGGCGGCAAACCGCCGGGCGTCCTCCGCACTGCTTGCAGCAATGATGTCAAATATATTAATTATATATTTTAGATAAGTATTAAACTTAAGATAACCTCTTAAGGATTTTTCGGTTAGCCGGCCGTTCAGCAGGACCAGTTTCACCCCCCGTTTCTTGGCCGCCAGGAGAAAATTCGGCCAGATCTCGGTCTCCAGGGCCACATACACCGAGGGCCGGATATGGTCCAGATAACGGCGCACGGTCCAGGGCAGGTCCAGGGGATAATAAAAAACGGGGTGGGACGGGGCATAGAGACGCCGCGCCACGGCCTGGCCGGTCTCGGTGCCGGTGGACAAGTACAGGCAGGTCTTGGGGGCCAGGCGCTCCAGTTCCCGCACCAGAGGTTCGGCCCCGGCGATTTCGCCCACCGAAACCCCGTGCAGCCAGATTTTCTGTTGGCCGGGGCAGGCCGGGAGGATGGGGAGGTCCAGACCCAGGCGGGGGCGGAAGCTTTCCCCGAAACCCCGGGACCTCAGTCGCCAGTAAAACCAGGGCCAGCCCACGGCCCCGGCCAGGGTCGCGGCTCCCCGATAGAGGCGAAACCCCCGGGGCAGGTTGGCCGCGCTTTCAGGCATGGGAGGAACTAACTTTCATGGTTTAGAGCACCTGGTGCCGCAGGGCGGCCTCGATGGTGGGATACTCAAAGCTAAAACCCGCCTCCAGGAGCTTTTTGGGCAGCACCCGCTGGCCGCCCAAAACCACCTGGGCGAATTCCCCCAGGACCAGCTTCACCATGAAGGCCGGGGCCGGGACCCAACTGGGCCGGCTGAGGACCTGGCCCAAAGCCTGAGCCATTTCCGCGTTGCGCACCGGGTTGGGGGCCGTAAAATTGATGGCTCCCTGGAGATTGGGATGCTCCAGAAAAAACAGGAGGGCCCGGAGCTGGTCGCTCTGGTCGATCCAGGAAAACCACTGTCGGCCACTCCCCACCGGACCGCCGAGAAATGATTTGAACAGGGGCACCAGTTTTTCCAGGATGCCGCCTCCCCGGCCCAGGACGATGCCGAAGCGGGTGATGGCCACCCGCACCCCTGCATCCTGGGCTTTCAAGGCCTCGGCCTCCCATTCCTGGGCCAATTGGGCCAAAAAATCCTGCCCCGGCGGGGCGTCGTCCACCAGCTCCTCATCGCCCCGGTCACCGAAATAGCCGATGGCCGAGGTGCTGAGCAAGACCTGGGTCCGGGGGTTGTGGGCCGAATCCAAGGCCTCCACGAGGTTCCGGGTGGTCAGGACCCGGCTGTCGCGGATGATTTTCTTGTTTGCTTCGGTCCAGCGCATGAAGACGGAAGCCCCGGCCAGATTAATGATCACGTCGTGTTCCGGCACCTCATTCATCCACGGCCCCGGTTGCGTGGGATCTCCGGACACGAACCTGAGCTCCGGGGCCGCGCCCGGCCGGGGTCTGGCACTGCGCGTGAGGATGGTGATCTCATGGCCTCGCCGGGACAGTTGCTCTGACAGAAAAGACCCTACGAAGCCGGTGCCGCCCGTCATGAAGAATTTCATCGCTGTTTCCTCCCAGACTGAACTATCAAAAGGGTTTTACAACAGGTGCGCAAGTTCCACAAGGCCATCAGGGAGGCCGATACCATTAGTTTCGGCTGAAGGAATCCGGGATCACTGCAAAGTTGACATAATATATATTATCAGACCCAATGATAGGGAAAGGGTTCTGACCACAAGTCCCCCCCGGAGTCAATCTTTGACGCGGCGCTCCACCAGGGATTTTAAATCCTGATAGTCTATTTCCACGATGCGCCAGGTGCCGCCTTCCGGTGGCCTGGCCATACTAAATCTGAAAGTCTGGCCGCTCTGGGGGTCCACAAACTTCACCGAGGCCATGTCGTCCCTTTGGTGGATTTCGGCCTGTGTCGGCAAGGCTGAAAGGCTGGCTCTCTCCAGGGTGGTCAGCTCTGCCAGGTATTTCTCGGCCATGGCTCGAAACTGCGGCTCCAGAGCGGCCACGAACTTGGGCGTCAGGAAACGGGCGAACTTTTTAGTCAGATTGCGGGCCAGACGGGAGATATCGTCGTCACCCGGGATGCCCCCGAGCCCTTTGTTGAGCAACCAGCTGTTGAAATCCCCCGCGGACTCGTTCATGAGGTTTTCGGTAATTGACTGCAGATCCACATACTGGAACAAGGTCTGAGTGTCATTGGCCTGCAGGGCCCGCACCATCTGCCACAGGGCGTAACGGGGGGTCTGCCGCCAATGGGCATAATAGTAATAGGTCCCCAGGGCCAACCCGGCGATGAGGGCCACCCCCACCAGGGGCCAGAGATATCTCCGGGACCTGGTCTTTCTCGTGTTTTCCGAAGCTATTCCTGTCATGGTCTCTTTCCTGTGATGCCTCTGAAGGTTTACCGCTTTAGGCTCGGGCAAAACGTTTTTCCCATCCTCAAGGAACGGTCGGTGTCACAAGTGTTTTTTGCCGGAGGCTTGTTTACTATACCATTTATTTAATTCTGCCGCCAGTTCTTGGCGGCAGGGATTCCTTATGATAAGACTTGCTTAAACTTTTTATCAGCTTATTCAGAAAAGAGAATAATAATCAGTAAATTATAATTATAACATAAACATATTAAACAAACCTTCGATAAATTCTTAGATATTATTATCTTGCTATGGAAAAAAGAATAACTATCACTAAAAAGGGCTGGCGCTGGTGGCGCAGCGGCCATCCCTGGCTGTATCGAGACGATCTGCTGCCGGGGCAGAGTGCCGCTCCGGGAGATATCGTGGCCGTCCAGGATGAGCAGGGCCGTTTTCTGGGTCAGGCCTTGTATAGCGCTACCTCCCGCATTGCTCTGCGTTTCCTGACGGGGTCCCCGGACCCCGTGGATCGCGTCTTTTGGGGGGCCAGGCTGAGCCGGGCCGTGGCTTACCGGCGCCGGGTGGTCCAGGACACCGATGCTTTTCGGCTGGTCTATGCCGAGGCCGACGGTTTCCCCGGTCTCATCGTGGACTCCTATAACGGTAATCTGGTCATGCAGGTGCATCATCCCGGCATGGCCCGGCTGCTGCCGGACCTGGTGGACCTCTTGCACCAGCAGGTGCAGCCTGCCTCCATCACCCTGCGCAACGACAGCGAAGTGCGTCGGTTGGAAGGGCTGCCCCTGGAAGTTGAGGTCATTTCCGGACACCTGCCAGAACCCCTGATTGTGAGGGAAGGTCCGGTGCAATTTCTGGTGGACGTCCGGCAGGGGCAGAAAACCGGGCTTTTTCTGGACCAGCGGGAAAATCGCCGGGACGCGTCAGTCTGGGCCCAGGGGGACGTGCTGGACTGTTTCTCCTACCAGGGCGGTTTTGCCCTGCATGCGGCCCGGCTGGCCCGTCGGGTGGTGGCAGTGGAAGCCTCAGCCTTTTCCCTGGCTGTGGCCCAGGAAAACGCCCGCCTGAACGGGGTGGACAAGGTGGAATGGGTCCAGGCCAATTGTTTCGATTTTCTCAAGGAGGCCCAGGCCGCCGGCCAGACATTCGACATGATCATTTTAGACCCGCCGGCCTTTGCCAAGAGCCGGGGTGACCGGCCGGCGGGCCAAAAGGGCTACCTGGACCTGAACCGCCGGGCCCTGCACCTTTTAAAACCGGGGGGAATATTGATAACCTGTTCGTGTTCCTATAATCTGGCCGCCGAAGCCTTCCTAGAGGTGTTGCGGCAGGCGGCCCGGGAATCCCGGCGCCAGGTGCGCCTCGTGGAATGCCGGGGCGCGGCCCGGGATCACCCCGTGCTGTTGGCCCTGCCCGAGAGTTCCTATCTGAAATGTTTTTTCGGCATGGCCCTGTGAAAAGTTTTTTAGTTTCCAGTTTAAGGAAGGGAAAGTTATCATGCCCACCGGCGCCTGTGGGATTAAGTGTGACGTCTGCCGCTTAAAACTCATAGCCCTGTGTTCCAGTTGCGGTCCTGGCAAGAGTCAGGTGGCCCGGGCCAAGCTCGAGGCCCAAAAAAGGCTTTTGGGGGCCCCCTGCCCTATCCTGGCCTGCGCCAGCCTCAAGCAGGTGGATTACTGTATGCGGGACTGCGACCTGTTCCCCTGCGAAAACTTCGGGGCCGGCCCCTACCCTTTCAGCCGCAGCTTTCTGGACATGCAACAACGGCGGCGCCGGGAGCGGCCGCCAGCCCTGACGCCCTATGGCAGCCAGGTCCATGTACCGGAACACTATTGGGACAGTATTCAATCCCGGGACCTGGCCGAACTCTGCCGGCTCATGCCTGGACGTCCGTACGGGGAGGACAATCTCATCTTTACCTCTTTGGCAGAGGACATCATGGTGGATCGCCGACATCGCTGTCTCAGGCGTTACCAGGCCGGGAACTGGGAGGTGAGCCTGGACCCGCAACTGGAGCTGGTGACCCTCCTGTTCCTGAACCGGGTGAGCGCGCCCCTGCCCCTGGCCGGGGAATTCATCAGCACTGCGGACCTGAAAGAGGCCCATTATTTCACCGGGCCGCACCGGTTACCCCTGGAAAACTTATTAGAACGATTCGGCCACGATCTCCCCGGCTTGAAACGGGCCTGCGGCTCCCTGGGGGGCCACCCCCTGGAGCTGGCCGACGCTGCCTTTTCCCTGCTGCCCCTGCCCCGGGTGCCCCTGTACTTCCTCTTCTGGTTCGGAGACGAGGAGTTCCCCCCCCAGATAAAGGTCTTATTTGACCGCTCCATAGAATCTTACTTTTCCGCCTCCGGCATCTGGCTTTTGGTCAACCTGGTCTGCACCAACCTGCTGCGGGGCCGCCCGCTGACCGCAACGGCGGCAACACCTTAATACCGTTTTCGGTTTTTAGTATTTTAGAATATTATAATATACCATTTTCTGCATCAGGTTTTCTCGAACAGATCCTGCATCAGCGCCAGCAGGCCCAGCAGGCGTTTGTCCTTGAGGCTGTAGTAGCGCTGGTTGCCCACCCGCCGGGAGGCCAGCAGGTTTTTGTCTTTCAGCAGGCTGAGGTGCTGGGACAGATTCGATTGGGAAATATTTAACAGTTTCTCCAATTCGCCCACGGAATGATCGGATTCCCCCAGCAGGTGCAGGATCAACAAGCGGGTGGGATGCGCCATGACCCGGAGACAACGGGCCGCCTGTTCTAACTGAATAGCATCATATTTCAACATATCATAATATTATAATATAACTAGAATTACGTCAATAGATTTTATCTAATCCCTGCGATGCATTAACTTAACGTATTGTTTTTGCTGAAAGCCGACAGCTGACAGCAGAAAGCCTCATTTTTTTCTCCCTGATACATTGCCAGGGGGCCACAAAGTTATATATTATCTGATAAAAAATTATTGTAGGAGGGAGTCATGGCCAAGGCGCCGATTTGGCTTCTTATCCTTTTCATTGTACTTTTCATCTGGGGACTGAATACCGGAGAAATCGCCAATATCCTGAATTCCGGGACGAGTATCTGCCTGTCGTGTATCGGGGTGGGGTGATGGATAACCTCCGGCGGTTGGTTCAGTTTCTCACCGCGGCCATCACCAATGCCTATCTGCTCTTTCCCTTCGGTTCGGTGATTTATCAGGGACCATTGAAAAGTCTCTGCCATCCCGGATTGCACTGTTACTCCTGCCCCTCCGCCATCCTGAGCTGTCCCGTGGGCGCGCTCCAGAATATGCTGTCGGCGGTGCGCCTGTCGGCGCAGGCGGGCATGATCCAGGTGGGGGCCAGTATTGTGGGTTATCTGGGCATCTTTGGGGCCTTGAGCGGTCGTTTACCCTGCGGCTGGCTCTGCCCTTTCGGCCTGATCCAGGACCTGCTGCACCGCATACCTTCGCCGAAAATCAAGCTGCCTTCTTTTTTCAACTATTTCAGGTATGTGGTGTTGATTCTATTGGTAGTGCTGCTGCCCCTTTTGTTAGTGGATGAACTGGGTCTGGGCCAACCCTGGTTCTGCAAACTCCTGTGTCCTTCCGGGACCCTGGTGGGGGCCTTGCCGCTCCTGTATTTTAAGCCCAACCTGTGGCATAATGTAGGACTCTATTTTTGGAACAAGATTTTCTGGATGGTGGTGATTATTCTGGGCGCGGTGTTCATCAGCCGGTTTTTCTGCCGGGTGATGTGCCCGTTGGGAGGATTTTACGGCCTCTTCAACCGGTTCAGCCTTTTCTGCCTGCAGTTTGACGAGGGCAAATGCGTCCATTGCCTGGCCTGCGAGCGGCGCTGTCCCACCGGCTGCCAGCCTTATAAGGACGCTAACAGCGCCGCCTGTATCCATTGTCTGAAATGCCTGCAGGCCTGCCGTTTCGGGGCTCTGGCCTTTAAAATGCGTCCCGGCAAGGTCCAGGCCCTGCCGGTCCGGAGTGAGAAGTGAAAATAATTTACCATGAAAAATATCTTACCCCTTATCCCACTGCCGGGGTGGAAAACCCTGACCGGATCAGATCCATTTATAAATCTCTGTCTTCGTCATATGCCTTTCTGACCCCGGAGCCGGCCGCGGCGGCAGACCTATTACTGGTTCACAGCCGCCGCCTCATCGACGAGGTGGCCCGGCAGCCCGAACTCTATGAGGTGGCGGCCCTGGCGGCCGGGGGCGCCCTGCTCACCGCGGCCACTGCCATGGCCGGTGAGCCGGCCTTCGGGCTTCTCCGGCCTCCCGGACACCACGCCAGCCCCGACAGCCATTGGGGGTTCTGCTTTTTCAACAACATAGCTATTGCGGTGGAACGGCTGCGCCGCCAGGGTCTCATTGAGCGCGCCCTGATTTTAGACATCGATCTCCATTTCGGCGACGGCACCGATAAATTTTATGCCCGCTGCCAGGAGGTGGAGGTTATTAACATTGAAAGCAGCCGCCGGGATCAGTTCCTGTCTGAGGTCCAAACCGCCCTGAAGGTCAGTCGCTCCTGTGATATCATCGGCGTGTCCGCCGGATTCGACACCTATGTCAAGGATTGGGGCGGCATACTGCAGACTGAGGATTACCGGCAGATCGGCGCCTGGGTAAAACAGGCTGCGGCCGCGAACTGTCAGGGACGGCGCTTCGCCCTGCTGGAGGGCGGTTATTATCTCCCGGACCTGGGGAAAAACTGTCTTGCCTTCCTGCAGGGCCTGGAATAAGGCACGGTTGCTCGGTTTCTCTCTCTATGAGCTGATAAATTGCTGTCATTACGAAAAAAAAAGCTTGACAGGGATTTATAAGTTAATAATAATAGTTGCGTAGATAGAGTGTCGTTCCCCCCATCCTCAGGCAGGAAAAAGGAGTTCCGCCCATGGCCCTGACCAAAGAAAAGGTTATTACCAACATTAATCTCCAGATCGGTCTGAATAAGCAGGAAGCCCGCAGCGCCGTGGAGACCGTCCTGGATATTATCAAAGATACCCTGGCCCGGGAGGAAGATGTCTTGATCAGCGGCTTCGGCAAATTCAGCGTCCGCAGCAAAAATTCCCGCCGGGGACGCAATCCCCAGACAAAACAGGACCTCATCCTGCGCGCCCGCAAAGTCGTGGTCTTTAAGACCTCCGGGGTCCTAAGGCAGCGCATCAATGGATCGTAAATTGGGCTGAAAAGTAATTCTTGCCTACAATCCTCTTTTTTCAACGCCCGGTAAAAAATTTCGGCCACGGCATACCCTGGTAGGGTCAGTGAGAAAATAACTTCCTTCTAGTCCCCTCTCCCTCTGGGCTATGCCTTACCCACAGGTTTATGAAAGGTGGGGCCGAGCACAGCCAGGCGGGATATCGGGTTCCCACGTGCAAGTTGGGAGCCCGACAGGGTGCAACATCCGACACCGAGCTGATTCCCATAAGAATCTGTTTTCCCTCCCTGCCAGGGTAGTTCCCGAAAAATGTTGAGGGGCTTTGCCCCGGCGTGGTACAATAAAGACAGGGTGACACGAGCTTTCCAGCCTGTGCTTCCAGAGTCTTTTCCGAAACCGGCTGCGGGCGGGAGGCGATCCGCGGTTCCGCCTTAAGGCCTGACGTTTTTAAAGTTAGTTAAAGGAACGAACCCGTATGGGGGCTCAGAATAAAGGATTATTTTGCGACCTGGCCTGGCCGTGCACCCGGCGGCTGTTTCTCCAGGCCAGCGCCTTGGGGCTGAGTCTGGCGGCCCTGCCAGGATTTCTCCGGCCCGCCTGGGGCCAGGAGGTGCGTTTCGGTTTTACCCGCCCCTCCCCTGCCGTTTATTGGACGGCTCTGGACCGCGGCCTGGTGCGCTGCGACCTCTGCCCCCGGCTGTGCGAGGTCCTGGACGGGGACCGGGGTGAGTGCGGGGTCCGGGAAAACCGGGGCGGCACGTATATTACCCTGGCCTACGGCAACCCCACGGCGGTGCACATCGACCCCATGGAAAAAAAGCCTCTCTTCCATGTGCTCCCCGGCAGCGCCACTTATTCCATTGCCACGGCCGGCTGCAATCTGCATTGCAGCTTCTGCCAGAACTGGGAAATCTCCCAGGCCCGCCCGGAAGAGACTTATAATTTCGACCTGTCAGCCGCGGCCATTGTCCAGGCCGCCCAAGAGACTAACTGCCCCAGCATCGCCCACACCTACGTGGAGCCCATAATCTTCTATGAATATATGCTGGAGATCGCCCGCCTCTCCCGGCCCCTGGGCATCATCAATGTCTGTCATTCCGCCGGCTATATCAACCCCGAGCCCCTGGAGGAACTCTGCCAGCATCTCCAGGCCGCCTGCGTGGACCTGAAGGGCTTCACCGAGGAGTTTTACCGGAAGTTTACGGGGGCTTCCCTGGCCCCGGTGCTGGAAGCCCTGAAAATTTTTAAGCAGCGGGGAGTACACCTGGAACTCGTCAATTTGGTAATTCCCCAGTGCAACGACGACCCCAGGGACCTGGAAAAGATGTGCGCCTGGATCCGGGACGAACTGGGCCCCTTGACGCCCCTGCACTTTTCCCGGTTCTATCCCCTCTACAAGATGAAGCAGCACTTTCCCACCCCGGTGAGCATCCTGGAAAAGGCCCGGGAGCTGGCCCTCAAGACCGGCTTGAAATACGTCTATATCGGCAATGTCCCTTCAAATCCGGCGGAAAGTACTTATTGCCACCATTGCGGCCGGCTCATCATTGCCCGCCAGGGGTACAGGGTGGGCGAAGTGAAACTCAAAAACGGGGCCTGCGCCTGGTGCGGGACGGCCATCCCCGGCATCTGGAGCCGACCTAAGCTGGTTTAGTATTGTTAACGTAAGCGTTCAGCGGTCAGCTAATGCTTTAAATTCAAATAGTTATTCTAAGGTGGCGGATCACTGGTTTTTCGCTTATTTTCCCTAACCCATTGTTTTTGCTTAAAGCTGATTGCTGATAGCTGAACGCCTACTTGTTAACAATCATCCGGAGTCTCCATGTCCTGCCGCTGCGGCTTAGTGGGACTGCCCAATGTGGGCAAGTCCACCATATTCAATGCCCTTACCGCCGGGAAGGCGGAGGTGGCGGGCTATCCTTTCACCACCATCAACCCTAACGCCGGTATCGTGCCGGTGCCGGATCCCCGCCTGGAAACTCTGGGGCGCCTGCTGCAGCCCGCCCGGCTCACTCCCGCCACCGTAGAGTTTGTGGACATCGCCGGGCTCATCCAGGGGGCCAGCCAGGGGGAGGGTCTGGGCAACCAGTTCCTGGCCCATATCCGGGACGTGGATCTGCTGGTCCACGTGGTGCGGGCCTTCGAGGCCCCGGACATCCCGCACGTCACGCCTTCCCTGGACCCGGTGCGGGACCTGGAAATCATCGACACCGAACTGCTCCTGGCGGATATGGAAATCCTCCGACGCCAGCTTCTGAAAACGGAAAAAGCTGCCAGGTCGGGGGAAAAAAAGCTCCTGGCTCATCTAAAGTTTCTCCAGCTCCTGGAAGCCGAACTCGATCAGGGCCGGTGGGCCAGCCAGATCAAGATGACCGAAGCGGAACGGAACCTGCTGACGGACGCGCCCCTCCTGACCCTGAAGCCTTACCTCCTGGTGGCCAATGTCAGTGAAGCAGAGTGGCGTCACCGCCGCTTCCTGCCGGTCCTGGAAAAGCTGGCCCAGGAACGGCAGGTGCCCCTCATTCCCATACTGGGAGACCTGGAGGCCGAGTTGCAGGATCTGCCCGCAGAGGAGCGGCAGGAATTCCTGGCCGCAGCGGGACTGGCGGAATCCGGCCTAACCCGTCTGGTCCGGGCCAGCTATCAGCTTCTGGGCCTCATCACCTTTTACACCATTGTCGGCCCCGAGGTCCGGGCCTGGGCTGTGCCGGCCGGGACCGCGGCGGCCCGCTGCGCCGGCCGGATCCATTCCGATATGGAACGAGGCTTTATCAAGGCGGAAGTTATGGCCTTTGCCGACCTGGCCAGGTTGGGGGCCGCGGCCAAAGTTAAAGAGGCCGGCCTGATGCATGCCGAAGGCCGGGAGTACCTGGTCCAGGATGGCGACATCCTGCTGATACGCTTCCAGGCCAAATGATTCTCGTCAGCGGTCAGCTTACATTCCCCCTCACCCTGACCCTCTCCCCCAAAGGGGGCGAGGGGAATAAGGAGCAAAACATTTTATGCACCTGGTAATAACACCAAGTTCGGTTGGGAATGCAACCATCTGATATCTCAACTATCTAAAAATAAATAGTATCGTAACCAGAAACCGGAAACCAGAAACCAGAAAACGGAATTTGAGGTGGCGGTGCTGCAATCTTTTTTCCAGGCCCTCCTGGACTTTTTCCTCCCCGGCTTTTGCCTGTTCTGCCAGGCCCCGTTGGGGGCGCTTTCCGATAATCTGGTCTGTCCCATGTGCCTGAAGGAGGTGCCATGGCTGCCCGGTCCCGTGTGCGTCTGTTGCGGCGCGCCTTTCAAGGGCGCGGTGGGGCTGGAGCATCTCTGCCAGGGGTGCCTGACCCGGCCCCCCCCGTTCAGCCGGGCCCGGGCCGTGGCCTTTTACGACGGTGCGGTGCTGGAAGCCATTCACCGCCTGAAGTATCAGCGACAGCTCGTCTATGCCAGGTTTTTACAGCAACTGTTGACGGATAGCGAGGCTGCGGCCCTGGCCCTGGCCGCCGACCTGGCGGTGCCCGTCCCTTTACACTCCCTGCGTCTCAGGTGGCGGGGGTTTAATCAGGCCCAGTTGCTGGCCCAGGCCTTTCCCCAACTTCCCCTGGAAACAGGGATTCTGGAACGCCAGCGCCCTACCCTGCCCCAGGTAAAATTGAGTTCCAAAGAGCGCCGCAGCAATGTCAAAGGGGCTTTTGTCGTGCCCGACCCCCAGGCAGTGGCCGGCAAAGCCGTGCTCCTGGTGGACGATGTCTATACCACCGGGGCCACGGTGCGGGAGTGCGCCCAGGTCCTGCGCCGGGCCGGGGCGTCACAGGTGGAGGTGTTAACCGTGGCTCGGGTGGGTTATGCCTGAATTATTGTCCTCAGGCAAGATCATGGCTTGGGAAATGGCCCGGCGGACCGTCCAGGACGTCCAGCGCCAGGGTCGCAAGGTAGTGTTTACCAATGGCTGCTTTGATCTGTTGCACGTGGGGCATGTGAGGTACCTGCAGGCGGCCAGGGCCCTGGGGGATTTCCTGGTGGTAGGCCTCAACGACGACGCCTCGGTGCGCCGGTTGGATAAAGGTCCGGGGCGCCCCCTGACTCCCCAGGAGGAGCGAGCCGAAATCCTGGCAGCCCTGGCCTGTGTGGATGCGGTAGTCAACTTCGGCCAGGACACCCCCCTGGAGCTGATCCTGACCCTGCGACCCGACGTCCTGGTGAAAGGCGGCGACTACACCCCCGAAGGCATTGTCGGACGCCCGGAAGTCCTTTCCTGGGGGGGCGAGGTGCATGTTATCCCCTTTGTGCCCGGACGCTCCACCCGCGGCCTGATTGCCCGCATCCTGTCGGTATATGGCGGCAAACTTTAGGTGCGAAGGAGGCTTCGCCCCTGCACCAGATAGTGCCAGTATCCGTATCGTTAAAAATTCCTCTGAAATCTGCGCTGCCTTTCCCAGTCAGCCCGGGCCCCTCGAAATACCAGCCGGTATCCAGCACCCCGTCAGAAAAAACCAGACCTTTGATGGCGCCATCCATCGTTTTGTCCAGGATATCCTTCAATACGATGGTGTCGTCCACATGGGAAAAACCGTCAATCACGTCGCGATCAGCTTCGCCGGAATGTGATATTACA
>VGSX01000078.1 GCA_016874895.1 Deltaproteobacteria bacterium | reverse complement strand
AGTTTTGGCCTGGGCCAAAAAGAATTGGGGGGAAAGTCTCCGTGGGGGTACTTAAAAGGACAAGGGGGGGCGGAGTCCCACGCCGCGGGGTTTGCTTCCACTACACCCCCAGGTAACGGGCGCTGCTGTCTCCCGGCCGGGCGTGCAGGTAACGGCCCGTGGTGGCGACGTACGCATGGCCCAAGGTGGCCTGCACCAGGTGAATCGGGGCGCCCCTGTCAAGGGCATGGGAGGCGTGGCAATGCCTGGGCGATGTGAGAAGCCACAGGCTAATGCACCTCTTCTTTACATAGGTTTCTATCTCTGTTACCGTGCCCTTTAAGCGACCTTTCTTTTCTGAATCTTGCCAGTATAAACAAGGCGTTCAGCGATGGTTTTGGTGCCCATTAAACTGGGTGATATCCTCAAGACCCCCAAATTCAATGAGACGCTCCGGGTGGTCAGCGAACCCCAGCTTTGGGACGGGTTCATCATGGTGGATTTGCTGGGCCTGAGAACCAATACCTACCGGGGTGGGGTCATTTTCACCCCGGATGACTTCAAGCACATCGAAATTCAGCCCTCGGTTGCCAGCTTCCAGGGAGACCCGAAGCTCTTCAAGCTCGGCCTGGAAGCCCTGCGAATACGGCTGGCTTACGAATACGACCCCTTCTTCGGCCTGTCCATCTCGCGTGTTGACCCGCTCCCCCACCAGCTTGACGCGGTCTATAACCACCTGCTCAAAGCTTGGCGCTGTCGTTTCCTGCTGGCGGATGACGCCGGGGCCGGGAAGACTATCATGGCGGGGCTGCTGCTCAAGGAACTTAAGCTCCGGGGCCTGGTGGAGCGGGTGCTCATCATCTCGCCCGCCAACCTCTCCTTCCAGTGGCGGCGGGAGCTGCGGGACCGCTTTGAAGAGGA
Source organism: Deltaproteobacteria bacterium (assembly GCA_016874895.1). GTDB lineage: Bacteria > Desulfobacterota > Desulfobaccia > Desulfobaccales > Desulfobaccaceae > Desulfobacca. The sequence goes on along the minus strand of VGSX01000078.1, from coordinate 12,093 downwards.
CTTTGAACTCATCACCGGCTCCCGGCTCCGGGACACTTACTCCCTCAATATCTGGAATCAGCACCCGCAAATCATCACCTCCATGGACTTGGCCAAGTTGGACTATGTGCTCCCCAGCGTCAAGCAGGCGGAGGATTGGGACCTGGTCATCGTGGATGAAGCCCACCGCATGTCCGCCCGCGACCCGGAACACAAAAGCGAACGCTATCGGCTGGGCGAAATCATGCGGGAGAAGACCACCCATTTTCTCCTCCTCACCGGCACTCCCCACAAGGGGGACCCGGATAACTTTTGCCTCTTCCTCCAGTTACTGGACCAGGAGGCGTATGCCGATGTGACCTCCATTAAGGAGGCCATGGAGCGCCGGGAGGCTCCCTTCTATCTCAGGCGCACCAAGGAGGCCATGCTCAGTTTTCCCGAGCGGGATGCTGACGGTATCTGGAAGGCCAGAAAACTCTTCACCAAACGCATACCCCACACCATCGCTTTCGACCTGGAGGGGGAGGAGTTAGACCTCTACCGGGCCGTCTCCAACTATGTCAAGGTCCAATCCCAGCGGGCCGCAGAGCAAGGCGATGACCGCCGCGCCCGCGCCATCGGTTTCTTAATGGCCATGTATCAGCGGCGCATGGCCAGCTCCACCTATGCCCTGAAAGAATCCCTCCGCCGCCGTCACAAGAAGCTCAAGGAACTTCTGGAGCGCGCCCAACTCTATGAAGACATGCCTATCCCGGACATCCCCCCCGAAGAAGATTGGGAGGAGATGGATGCCGCCGAGCGGGAAGAACTTGAGCAGAAGATTGAGCAGGTCACCCTGGCCAGGAAGCGGCCAGAACTGGAGGCCGAACTCAAAGATATCGAAGCCCTCATCGCCGTGGCCCAACAGGTGGAAGACCGGGGCCAGGAAGTGAAGCTGAAAACCCTTCGGGAGCAGCTTACCCAGCAGGGCATTTTTCAGGACCGCAATCTCCGCCTGCTTCTCTTTACCGAATACAAGGACACCCTGGAATATCTGGTGCGTAAACTGCGGGAGTGGAACCTCACCGTGGGCTTCATCCACGGCGGCATGAAGGCGGGGAACCGAGACGAACCGGGCACCCGTCTCTTTGCCGAACGCCAGTTTTGGGACCTCAAAACCCAGGTGTTGGCGGCCACCGAGGCCGCAGGGGAAGGTATCAACCTGCAATGCTGTAATGTGCTCTTCAACTACGATATCCCCTGGAACCCCAACCGCCTGGAACAGCGCATGGGCCGCATTCATCGTTACGGGCAAAAGCTGGATTGCCTCATTTTTAACTTTTTCGCCCGCAATACCGTGGAGGGGCGGGTCCTGCAAAAACTCCTGGACAAGCTCCAGAGCATCAGGGACGCCCTGCAAAATGACGCGGTCTTCGATGTGGTGGGGGAGGTCATCCCCTCCAACCAGATAGAACGGCTCTTGCGGGACTTTTACGCCGGACGCCTGGGGGAAGAGGACCTCCACGCCCAATTGGAAGTCAAAGTCAACCGGGAAGACTTCGAGCACATCTGCTATTCCGCCCTGGAAGGCCTGGCCAAGCGCAGCTTGAACCTCCCCATGCTGGTGGAGCAGCGGGCGCTGGCCCAGGAACGCCGCATTGTGCCCGAAACCATCCACCGCTTTTTCAAGGACGCCTCAGAATTTCAAGGCCTGGATATCCGCCCGGACCGCAACCGGGACATGTCCTTCCGGGTGGGGCGGCTGCCCCTCTATCTTTATGACCTGGCCCAAGGCCCGACCTGGCGCTTGCCCGCCCTGGCCCAGAGCTACAGCCGCATTACCTTCGAGCGGAGCATCAACGAAGCCGACCCCCGGTATGAGTGGGTTACGCCCGGCCACCCCCTCTTTGAGGTGGTCCGCCGCAAAATCGAAGAGTTGGCCCAGCCCCAGGGGCGGCAAGGGGTCCTTCTGTATGAACTGGAGCGGGAGGAGGCTGCCCTCCTGGAGTTGTTCATCGCCTCCGCAGCCGACGGCACGGGCAAGACTCATCACCAGCGGCTCTTTGTGGTGGAGACCTCCCCCAGGGGTGAGCGCCGCTTGCGGGAACCCACCTATCTCCTGGGCCTGATTATCCCGGATGAGGCCCCGGCCAGCTTGCCGGATTTCCCCGAAGCAGCCGGGGCTTCCCAAGGCTATCTTTATAGTCAAGGTCTTCAGCCTTTCCTTACAGAGGTGGGGCAAGAGCGCCAGCATGACCTGGACCTGATAGAGAAGCATGTGCGGCTCTGCTTCGGGGAGTTGGAGCGCAAACGCAATGATATCCTCAACCGTCATCTTCTGGCCAAAGACCAGGGGGACCCCGCCGCAGAGGGTTTAATCGAAATCGAATCCCAGAAGCTCATGGCGCTCCTGCGACGGCGGGACCAGCGGCTCCAGGAAATCGAACGTCAGCGCGCTTTGTTCCTTCAGGGGGTGGAGCGGCTGGGGGTCTGTTTAGTGCTCCCCCACCCAGAGAGGGCCACCAAGGAAATCTCCAACCTGGTATCTGACCCGGTGACCGAGCAGCGGGCCATGGAGGCGGTCATCGCCCATGAGGAAGGCCGGGGCTGCCGGGTGGAGGATATTCACCGCCTCAACCTGGGCTATGACCTCAGGAGCCTGCATCTGGACACCGGGGAGTTGCGCCTCATTGAAGTGAAGGGTATCGGCGCGGCCACCGGCTCCATTTGCCTCACCCCCAATGAGAAGCGGGTGGCGGAGGACCGGCGGGATATTTATTGGCTCTATATCGTCACGAATTGCGACACCGCCCCCACCCTCCAGGACCCCGTAAAGGACCCGGCCCGGCTGGAGTGGCATGAAGTGCGGCGGGTGGACCACTACCGCCTGAGCGTGGACACCCTGACGGGAGCCATGCGGCTGTTTGAAGAACCGGCTCCTCCCATAAGGTAAGACCATGATTCCCAGGGAATGCAAGCGGCTCATTGAGGTGGATTTCCCCATTGCCAGGGTGAGTTATTTTGCGGCTAAGGAGAAGTCCATCCGCCATGGGCACCCCTCCACCCTGCACCTGTGGTGGGCCAGACGGCCCCTGGCCTCCTGCCGCGCCGTTCTCCTGGGGCTGCTCCTGCCGGACCCCCAAGACCCCCATTGTCCGCCTGAGTTCAAAGCACAGGCTCGCACCTTATTGGCTGAAGTCGCCGGTCCGACCCGTGGCTATGCGGTGAAAAACACCGATGCTGACCTCAGGCAAGCACTTTTGCAGTTTATTGGTGAGTTCGCCAATTGGGATGTCTCGTCTGACCCGCTATATCTCCGGGTCTCTCGGGGGTTGGTTAAAGCGGCCCACCCGGAGGAGACGCCTCTGGTGGTGGACCCATTCGCCGGAGGCGGCTCCATCCCCCTGGAGGCCCTGCGCCTGGGGTGCGAGGCCTTTGCCAGCGACTTGAACCCTGTGGCTTGCCTCATCCTCAAGGTGCTCCTGGAGGATATTCCCCGACATGGAGTAGCCCTGGCCCAGGAACTTCGGGAAGTGGGGGCCAGGATCAAGGAGGAAGCCGAGCGGGAGCTGGCGGAGTTCTACCCCCTGGACCCGCCGGACCCGGACACCGGGGTTAGGCCCCAGCCCATCGCCTACCTCTGGGCCCGGACGGTGAAATGTGAGGCCCCCCATTGCGGCGCCGAGATTCCCCTGATACGCAGTTTCTGGCTGTGCAAAAAGGCGGGGAAAAAGGTGGCCCTGCGCCCCTGGAAAATATATCCGAGCCGCGACCAGTATCCGAGCCGCGACCAGTATCCGAGCCGCGACCGTGAGGGAGCGGAAAAAACAACGGTCGCTGACACTCCCGGCTCCGATAAAGGCGAACGCGCCATCCCTCTGGCCTATCTGATCACCTTTTCTTGTTACGGCACCCGACTGCACGGCGACCCAAAAGGCTCCGTAGATCGATACCACAATATCCCCGGCACCCCGGTATTAGCTGAGGATGAAAAGAGGCGAACCGCGGCCCAGGAACTGATGACCCAATCCCCCTATGAATTGGATGAAAAGCGGCGGCCAGCAGTTTTGCAGACTATTAAGGAGGTCTGCCATCACCGGGGCTGGTCTCTGTTGGCGGCCCATGTGCGCGCCAACCACGTGCATGTGGTGGTTCAGGCCCTGGAAGCCCCGGAAAAAGTGCTGAATGATTTTAAAGCCTATGCCAGCCGCAAGCTGAATGAGGCAGGATATGACCCTCCGGACCGCAAACGCTGGACCCGGCACGGCAGCACTCGCTACCTTTGGCAGGTGGAGCAGGTGGAAGCCGCCATCCATTATGTCGTGGGGGAGCAAGGTGTCCCCATGGCGGTTTTTGAGAATATGGACAGGGTATTGATTGACCACTCGCTGACGCTCGTGGCTCGGAACGCTTCTCCCAAAATAGAGTTTGCCATTTTTTCTCCCCGCAGTGACCGGGAGGTGCCCGCCGGCACCGTGTCCCGAGCCAAGGCCCGGTGCCTGGCCTGCGGCGCGGTGCTGCCCCCGGAGCGGGTTCGGGCCCAGTTGGCGGCACAGCGGGGCGGGGCCGATGTTATATTCGAAAGTATGCCAGCACCGGTCGCTGACGCTCCCGGCTCAGATAGCCATAATCACGACCGATATCCGAGCCACGACCGATATCCGAGCCACGACCGATATCCGAGCCACGACCGATATCCGAGCCACGACCGTAAGGGAGTGGCCAAAACCAAAGCACCCCTTCGCACCGGCGGCGCCCGGCTCCTGGCGGCGGTCACGGTGAAAGAAGGCCGGAAAGGGCGGTTTTACCGCCTGCCTAAAGAGTCGGATTATGCGGCGGTCTGGAAGGCCCAAAGGTATCTGGCCCGCCTGGCCGCCCAGCCCCTCCCCGGGGGCCTCTCCCCCATCCCGGATGAACCCACTCCTGCTGGTGGAGGCTCTGGTGCGGGTCGGGCTTTTTCGGTGCAGAGATACGGCATGGTCAAGTGGGGGGATTTGTTTACGGCAAGGCAGAAGGTGGCATTGATATCGCTCCGAAATCTGATTATCGAAACAGGCTTGGCCCATGACGCACTCAAACATCTTCTTGCTTGTGCGTTCAGTCGAGTGGCTATGAGTGACATGCAATTGACACGCTGGAATGCAGTTGCCGAGAAAATGCAACATACCTTTGGGCGACAGGCTCTTCCTATTGTTTGGGACTTTGCCGAAATTGTTCCAATAGTTGATGCTCCGGGAAACTGGCGAAGTGGTTATGAATTGTTGGCTGATGTCATAAAATTCTTTCCTAAAAATTCAATTATTGGGCAAGCCCAGATAGCCGATGCAGTGGACTCACCTTTGATTTCCAATAGTGTAGACACCTTGTTTACCGACCCGCCTTATTACGACGCGGTCCCCTATGCTGACTTGGCTGATTTTTTCTATGTCTGGCTTAAAAGAACTCTTCCCGGACACCCCTTGCTTCAAAATCCCTTTGAACCCGGATATGGACTGACCCCCAAGGGCCTTGAAATTGTTCAAGATGAAACCAAAGAATTTGAGGGACAAACCAAAGACCGAAAGTTCTTTGAAGAGCGGATGGGGCTTGCCTTTGCAGAAGGGAAGCGGGTGCTGCGGGAGGACGGAGTGGGTGCAGTAGTCTTTGCCCACAAGACCACTGAAGGGTGGGAAGCCTTGCTACAGGGCATGCTAAACGGCGGCTGGACCATCACCGGTTCGTGGCCCATTCATACGGAAATGGGATCGCGCCTGAGGGCCAGGGACTCCGCCGCCTTGGCCACAAGTATCCACCTCGTCTGCCGCCCCAGGTCGGTGAAGGCTGGGGTGGGGGACTGGGCCGAGGTCAAAGCCGAGATGGAGAAACGAGTGCGGGAGTGGATGACCAGCCTCCTGGACAAGGGTATCCGTGGCGCAGACGCCATCTTTTCTTGCATCGGCCCGGCCATGGAGGTATATAGCCGCTATGCCCAGGTGGAGACTCCGGCGGGGCACCCGGTGCCTTTAGGAGGGGACCCGGAGGCTATTGACCCCCATCGCCGGGGCTTCCTGGCCTATGTCTTTGCAGCCGTGTCAAAGGAGGCCCTGCGCCAGGTGCTGGGCGAAGCCGAAACCGAAGGCTTTGAGGAAGACGCCCGCCTCACCGCCCTGTTCTTATGGACCTTGCAGGTCACCCGGATAAACGGCAATAATAACCAAAAACCGACCGAAGAAGAGGATCCGACCGAACCCGAAGCACCCGAAGATGAGGAAGAAGAACTCCGAGCCGCGACCGTCAGGGAGCGGTCCAAAGGCGGCCTGGCCCTGCCCTTCGACACCTTCATCCGCATCACCCGGCCCATGGGCATTCACTACCAGGATTGGGAGAAAAAAATCATCGACATTGAAAAGGGCGTGGTGCGCCTCCTTCCGGTCCTGGCCCGCCAGGAGGCCCTCTTCGGAGATGAATTGCAGGTCCAGGTAGTGGAACTGAAGCGAGGCCCGGCCCAGGGCAGGCTCTTTCCCGAAGAACCAGCGGTTGCTCCTGATAAGCGCCGCGGTCCCGGCAAGGCCCTGGAGAATCTCACCACCCTGGACCGGGTGCACCAGGCCATGCTGCTCTTTGCCGCCGGGCAGACGGTGACCCTGAAAAACCTGCTGGAAGATGAGCGCCGCAAAGGCAAGCGCTTCGAGCGCCTGGCCTTCGCCCTGACTCCCCTGTATCCCACCGGGACCCCGGAGCGGCGTTGGCTGGAGGGCATCCAAAGCATGATGACCGTGAGGTGAACTTATGAGCAGTGAGATTATCTTCATCGTGGAAGAATCCCCGGAAGGGGGCTATGAGGCCCAGGTCCTGGGCCATGCCGTCTTCACCCAGGGGGAGACCATGGAGGAGGTGCGGGAGGCAGTCAAAGACGCGGTGCGCTGCCATTTCGAGGAATCTGACCTGCCAGCGTCGCTGGTAAATAAAGAAGAAGGGTGAAGGGAGAAATGGCAAAACTGGGAAGCAAAAACCGCCCGGCGGTGGTCCGGGTGCAAACAACGGAGAGAGCGCAGGAGATTTTGGAACTGTGCGATGAGCATGACTGGCAGGTCATCGTGGGAATAGAAGAGGATAAGCCAGAGGATATTTCGGATGTTAAGCGGCTTCTCAACCCTGAAACCAAGGATCTCCCGAGGCCTATTTCCCTCCCCTCTGTCCCGAAAACAGGTCGGAATGCTCCCTGTCCATGCGGCAGCGGCTTAAAATACAAGAAATGCTGCGGCCAGGTGCAAACTTAGGTTTATTGAGCGAGTAAATAAGGAAAAACCATGGAACCCTGGTATAAAGTCGCACTACCCCGGAAGGAGCTGAGGGAAGGCCGCTCCCTGGACCCCAGCGAGTTCGCCGTGCATCTGGAGCAGATAGTGGCGGGCGCCGCGCCGGAGGATTACCAGGACCCGGCCCATTTCTTCAACCGCACTTTCTTCGGCCAGGCCCTGATGGATTATTGCCGCCTGGTGCTCCGCCGTCTGGTGGGGGAGACCCAGGGGACTGCGCCGGTGCTCACTCTCCTCACCCAATTCGGCGGCGGCAAGACCCACACCCTGGCCACCCTCTACCATCTCACCAAGAACGGCCCCAAGGCCCAGGAGTATGAGGGTGTGAAGGACCTGCTCTCTCAGATTGGCTTGAAAGAAGTCCCCCGCGCCAGGGCGGCGGTGTTTGTGGGCAATGCCTGGAGCGCGGCCCCAGGGCGGGAGACCCCCTGGCAGGATATGGCCCGGCAACTGGCGGGAGATGCAGGTTATCGGGGGTTGGGGGATGACTCGGCCCAGCGCGCTCCCTCCACTCCCCAACTGCAAAGGCTCTTTGAACTGGCCCGGGAGCCGGTGCTGCTGCTGTTTGATGAGGTGCTGAATTATATCGAGCGCTACCCGGAGAAGGCCGGACAGTTTTATGCCTTTGTCCAGAATCTCACCGGCGCTCTGACCGCGTCGGCGCGGGCGGTGGGCATGTTGAGCCTGCCCGCCTCCACCATGGTGGAGATGCCCCCTTCCATGATGGAATGGCAACTCAGGCTCGCCAAGCTGGTGGGGCGGGAAGGCAAACCGCTCATTGTCACCGAAGGTGAAGAGATTGCCGAAATCATCAAACGCCGCTTATTTGAAAGCAACGGGCGCAAAAGCATGCAACAAGCAGTGGCCCGGCAATATGCCCGGTGGATTTTCTCCCGGCGGGATCGACTGCCCCCTGAATTTGCCCAGTTCCCAGAGGAGGAAATTCGGAAGCGCTTCGAGGCCTGCTATCCCTTTCACCCCAGCACCCTTACCGTGTTCCAAAGGAAATGGCAAACCCTCCCCACCTTTCAGCAGACCCGCGGGACTTTGGTTATGTTGGGCATGTGGATTGCCCAGGCCTTCCGTTCGGGCTATCAGAAGGCCTGGCGGGAGCCGCTCCTCACCCTGGGGGGCGCCCCCCTGGAGGACCGGGAGTTTCGTTCCAAGATTCTGGAGCAGTTAAATGAAACCCGGCTGTACTCGGCCATCAAATATGACATTGCCGGAGAGAACGCCCATGCCCCGGCCCTGGATAAAGAATCGGAGAAAACCGTAGGGAAAAGCCGCCTGCATCAGCGCGTGGCCACGGCCCTCTTTTTTGAATCATGCGGGGGCATGGCCCCGGACAAGGCCGCCACGCTCCCTGACCTGAGGTTCGCCCTGGGGGATCCGGAAACCGAAACCACCGTCATCGACGCGGCGGTTTACGCCCTCCATTCGCGCTGTCATTTTCTTCGGCAGGTGGGCACTGCGGGCTGGCGGTTCGGTTATAAACAAAATCTCAGGCGCCTTCATATGGAGCGCAAGGCGGCTATTAACCCCGAGCAGGTGGAGAAGCAAATCCGGGCGGTGGTCCAGCAGATTTTCCGAAATAAGGCAGAAATCAACCTGTCCTTCTTCCCCCAGGAATCGACCGATATCCAAGACCGCCCGGCGCTCAATCTGGTGGTCTTAGACCCCACCCAGGAAGGCAGCGATGAATTGCTGACCAAACTCACTGCCTGGACCCAATACAGCGGCCAGAGCCACCGGCAATTCCCAGGCGGGATTTTCTGGCTGGTTCCCGCTTCGGTTAGCCGAGTCCAGGAGGCGGTGAAGGATTGGCTGGTATGGGACAGCATTAAGAAGGATATCGATAAGAGAGAGGGGGGAGAAAAGGTTGACCTGGGAGATTTGGAGAAAGAAGATGAAGCCATGGTCCCCACCGAGCTACGAAAGGCACAGAATATGGTGGAGGACCAGGTATGGGGTCTCTATACCAACCTCTATCTCTGGAATGGCAAAGATGAGATGTTAAAGCCCGTAGAACTGCGGCATATGGACAAAAGTGAAGCACGGAGCATCACGGGTGCAGTTATGGCCCGGTTGAGGCATGCCGGGGAGCTGAACCAGGAGGTGGGGCCGACCTATGTGGAACGAAACTGGCCCTTAGCTCTCAAGGAAACGGGGGCTTGGCCTCTGGCCAGCCTGTTGGCCGCCTTTTTCCAAGGCCGGACCTTGGAGGGTGCCATAACCGATAGGCCCCTGACACGCCTTGAAAAGGCCGAGCACAGCCTGAAACAGATGATTGTGAAAGCCGTCCGCCAAGGGAGTTTCGGTCTAGGGATAGGCAAATCCGAAGAAAAATTCGACCGGGTGTGGTTCAAGGAGGAGTTGGACCTGGTGGATGTCATGTTCGACCATGAAACCTTCCTGCTCCTTCCCCCTCGCGCCGAAGCGGAAAAGGCGGGAGGTGTTCTTCCCGACCCCACTTCCCCAGAGCCGACTACACCGGTTCCCCCAGGAACTGGCCCGACTCCGCCTGTGCCCCCGGTGGAGAAGCAACCCGTTGACATTGAGTGGCGCGGGACTATGCCCAAGGAGAAATGGAACCTCTTCAGCCACCGGGTCCTGGCCCGCCTGAGCACCGCCGAAAGCCTCCAGATTGAAGTGACCGTCAAGGCGAAGGTCCCGGACCCCACGGTCAAACAGCAACTTAATATGGCGTTACAGGATTTGGATTTGGAAGGAGAATTTTAACAAAGGGATAGCCCAATTTTGGGCGAAAATTAAATTTTCGCAGATTCTATACGCAGCGGATATTTAGCTCTCGGGGGTATGGGACCCAATCTCCGGGTTTCCGTTTTCGAAGTGCGCCTGGGCCTGGCGGCGGGGGCAGGAAAAGATGCCCGGAGCGTCTGGGCGGTTCTCCATTCTTCTGGCCGGGACCGCGGCGAGGTGTGAGGTAGTCCAAAGGCCGGGGGCCAGAAAGCCCGTGTGAGCCTCTGAGAAGCCCGTAGCGGGGGGGTTGACGTGTAGCTTGTCCTCATCCGGAAACTCCCCCTCCCTTGGTGCTCATCATTACCCACAAGTGCCGGGCAAGGTATGAAAAGCAGCGAAAACCTCGTTCCCAAGCTCGCGCTTGGGAATGCATTTGCCCCCGAAGCTCCTGTTTCTGACAATGGTCATAGGGCGTGCCGCGCACGCCGGGATCGGCGGCCGCGGGCCGCCCTATGACTGCTCCTCACGGTGTTTTTCTCTCCGGGGGGCGGTGCGCACCCTGCACGACTTGTGGGTAATGAGAAGCCTTTGGTGGGGGGGGGTTGGGGGGAGGGGGATCAATAGGGCAACTGGTCTGTATTGCTAATTTATTTCACCCCCACCCTAACCCTCCCCCATCAAGGGGGAGGGAACAAAACGACTTTCCGGATGAACACTAGCTTGAGATTCTCTGCCCTTAAGCGGATAGTCCTTAGCTTGGCAAGCGGGCCACTCAGGCAGAATTTGGCAATGACCTGGAGCAACTGCTGCCCAAAGCTACAAGTGCACAAGCCTGATGGATTTGCCACGTTTTTTCAAGGATAGGTTGGAAATGCGGTTGGAAATAAAAAATGAAGGGTTAGACCAATGACCTAACCCCTTGATTGAATTTGGCGTCCCCACGGGGATTTGAACCCCGGTCGCCGGCGTGAAAGGCCGGTGTCCTGGACCAGGCTAGACGATGGGGACGCGTGGGTGGATGGATTTTCCGTGGTGGGCCGTGTTGGATTCGAACCAACGACTCTCTGCTTAAAAGGCAGATACTCTACCGACTGAGTTAACGGCCCGGACGCCTTTTTATGTAACCTCAGCCGAAGCACTTGTCAAGGCGCACCGGGCACTTTCTCTCTTCGGAGGCTCGATGGCGACGCCGCTCATCCGCCCCCTCCTCAACCGCAGGACGGCCCGGGGTCCGTGGAGGCCATCCCTCCGGGCAGGACCCGGCAATCTCCGGGCCCGGGGGCCTCTGCGGCGGAGCCGCGGCAACGGAGAAGAGGGCTCAACTCCAAAGCCTCAGGGAATCAGGGGGCATGACCCGAGGCGCCCCGCCAGATATCGCAGTCCCGGTTGAGACTTGTGCAGGTCCGAGTCGGGATCTTTTTCCCCGGCTCTCCCGCCACCGGCAATTTCCCCGAGGTCTGCAGGGTCCGGTCATGTTTATCGGCTCTCCGACCGGCCTCTGGTTTCTGCCAGCCCGAAAAATTCACTGCGTCCGTATGATGCGACCAGCTGTTACGGGTGGGCCGAAGGCCCGTGCGCTCCTGTTGCTTCAGAGAACGGTGGTTCGGCCGGATGACATCGATTTTAATCAAAGAACTTCCTTAGAATCGGACCAGGCGAACGGCGGGATGCGCTTCGCTTTCCCGCCCTACGCCCCTAAGGCCCTGTGGGGTGCGCACCGCGCACCATGGACCGGGCCTGGCGGCGGGCTGGGACGCCCGCCCCGCCGAACTTTTCATGCTTTGCGAGTGAGCCCCAGGCTCATGGGTAACTGCTATGAAAAGTTTTTTGCATGGCGCAATTTATCGAGGATTATCAATTGGTTGTGCTGGTTACAGAGGCCCTCCTTGCCGAACTTTTCATGCTTTGCGGGTGGGCCTCAGGCCCATGAGTAACTGTCTTGAAAAGTTCTTGGTGGCGTCGGCATCTTGCCGGTGCGGCGCACAGGCTGAAAGCCTGTGCCCAAAGGCGGCGGGCAGAGACGCCCGCCCCACCGCCCTTTTCATGGGTTACGGGTGGGCCAAGGGCCCATGAGGGACTCCTATGAAAAGTTCCTTATCCCCCTCTCCCCCGGCGGGGGAGAGGGCTGGGGTGAGGG
>VGSX01000077.1 GCA_016874895.1 Deltaproteobacteria bacterium | reverse complement strand
CGGTCCGCGAACGCCGCACCTGCCCCTTTACCCATTAGTGGTAAGCATCAAACCGAGAATGTCAATGTCGCCATTTGGCAGGGTATACGGTTATGGCATTTAGGGGGAAGCAGGGCAAAATAGGCGTTACAGGTTGGCGTGTTCAATCTTGAGGCAGCGGTTCATGACCACCTGCAGGCCGGCGGCCCGGGCCCGGGCCGCCGCCGGGGGGTGCTCCAGGCCCAGCTGCATCCAGACAACTTTAGCGCCCACGGCGATGGCTTCCTCCACGATGCCGGGAATGGCCTCCGTCTGCCGGAAGATATCCACCACCTCCACCGGCTCGGGCACCTCTGGCAGGCTGGCATAACATTTTTCTCCCAGGACTTCCTGGCAATTCGGATTAATCGGAATGATCCGGTAACCCTGGGATTGCAGGTAACTGGCCACCTGATAACTGGGGCGCTTCGGGTCGGCAGACAACCCCACCACCGCCACGGTGCGATAGCGCCGCACAATGGCCGCAATTTCCTCCGGACTGGCGTTAAGGCCGCAAGGCGTCGGGTCCTGGTAAGCCATTATCTTTCCTCCTCTGGGCCTTGGGAGGCCGGACAGCCCCGGGGCATTTTTACGGTCAGGGCCCCGTCCAGGCGCAGCATATATCTCAGATAACGGAAGGCAAAGCGCAGCAACTGCTCCTCGTCGGCTTTGAGACGGGCCTCCAGTTCCGGCTCCACCGCAAAGACCTTAAGGAAATCAGTATCAAAGACAAAACTCCGGAACCAATCCAGGTTATAAGCCGCCTGGAGGAAATGCTCCCCGAACCTGGAGCTGATGGGTTTTCCGGGGCGGGCCCCCACCTGCAGCATAATGGCTTTCCACTCCCGGTCCATCTCCTCATAGCCATCCAGGCCCTGGGCCCGGCGCCAGGAATCCAGGGTCCAGTCGCCCTCTTCCTGGAAACCCTGGCAATGGTCCTCCCGGATGTAGACATAGCAATTTTCCAGGCCTTGTTCGGTCCAGCGGCTGCCCACCCCCACCGGGTAATAGCGGCACGTGGCCGGACGGTCAGCATAGACGCCGCAGCCGTTCTGGGTTAAAAAAGGGCAGTAGTTTCGGGTGCCGTCGGCCATGGTCAGAACCACCAGCGGCAGACCGGAAAAATCATCGACCATTTCATGGGTATGGCGGGCCAGAAATTCTGCGGCGGTCAAGCTTAGATGCCGCTTTAAACGCAACACGTCGTAAGGACTCAAGATAATGGTGGTTTGGGCGCAGCATTGGTTGAAACAGGCAACTCCGGGATGACAGCGAAATCTGAAACGGGCCTCAGGAGTCAATTCAACGGGCTCGATCTCCTGGGAATTCTGCGAAGACATAGTTAACTCCGGTAATCAAAGCAAAGGTGTCATCAGATGATTCTTTTATAGTACACAACTTACTTTTTTTGGCAAACACCTTTATGAACTCCCCCGCCCGGTAATGGGCAACTCCGCCGGACCGGGGTTCAGTGCACCGCAACAGATGTGTCATATTTGCCGAAAAAGCTTCACTATGTGTTTAATCTGCCACAGGGTTCCCTCCGGATGCATTCAAAAAATGCTTGTTTGTTATTTAATTTATTGATAATAAAAGAATAAATATATTTGGAAGATTCCCGCCGACTGGTATGGTGATTGCAAGAGCTGTCAGGCGGGGAGGGAAAGCATGTATTTTCAGCAGACCATCAAACGCAGGGTTTCTTGTCAGGGTATCGGCATCCATTCCGGTCGTCCCGTTCAATTAGTGATACATCCGGCCCCGGCCAACAGCGGCCTCAATTTTGTCCGCGCCGATCTGCCCGGGGCGCCCGTGATTCCGGCGCGCTCCTCCCGGGTCGTGGACAGCAGTCTGGCCACCACCCTGGGCAGCCAAGAGGCCTATGTCTCCACGGTGGAGCATCTGCTGGGAGCTCTGGCCGGTCTCGGGGTGGATAACGCCCGCATCGAGGTGTCGGGACCCGAGGTTCCCATCCTGGACGGCAGCGCCGCCTCGTTTGTGTCCCTGCTGAAACAGGCGGGGTTCAAGACCCTGCGGTGGCCCCGGGCCTTCTTTGCCATACACAAACCCATAGAAATTTCTCATGGAGACAAGTATATCGGCATCGAACCGGCCCCGGAGTTCAAGGTGAGCTATGCCATAGATTTTCCCCATCCCCGCATCGGCCGCCAAAAGATGACCCTGCAGCCCCGGGCCAAGACCTTCTGCCGGGAAATAGCCCCGGCCCGGACCTTTGGTTTCCTGGAGGACGTCCAAAGACTCCAGGCCAATGGCCAGGCCCTGGGGGGGTCCCTGGACAACGCCATAGTTTTGGATCACCACGGGGTGCTCAATCCGGAAGGTTTGCGGTTTCCCGACGAGTTTGTGCGCCACAAAATCCTGGATCTCATCGGCGATCTGGCCCTGCTGGGATGGCCCGTTCTCGGGCATCTGCGGGTGATCAAAGGCTCCCACGCCCTGCACCAGCAGTTCATGCAAGCCCTGCTGCAGCAACAAGAAGCCTGGCGATTGTTTATCCCCGAGACCCAGCCTTCCTGGCGGGCTCCGCTTCAGGCTCCCGCGCCTCTGCCTTTCCGGGTCGCCATGGCCTGATAAGCCCTTCGGTCTTTACTTTATTGTCTTTCCCGGCTTGCACCCCAGTGGGAGCTCAGGGGTACGCCTCCCCGATGAGGCTCTGGCCGGCAACCTCCCGCAGCCTGACCCTGACCATACGATTGACCCAAGACGGCGGTCCGGGCAGATGCACCCGGAGATAATTGCCGGTGAGGCCTTTTACCCACCCAGGCTTCCCGGCCAGGCTCCCTTCCACTAACACCTCCACCACCTGCCCCACCTGGCCCTGATAAAATAACGCCTTTTTCTGTAAACCCAAAGCCCGCAGGTCTCTGGCCCGGTCCTGTATTTCGGCGGGTGTGGCTTTGGGGCTTAAACCGGCGGCCACCGTGCCGGGACGGGGGGAGTAAGGAAAAACGTGCAGATAGGAAACGGGCAGGCGGTCTATTAGTTCCCTGGTCTGGTAATAATCTGCGGCCGACTCCGTGGGAAAGCCTGTCATCACGTCCAGGCCGATGGCGGCTGCCGGAAACATGGCGGCTATCTCCTGGATCAGGGCGGCAAACCAGGAAGCCTGATAATCCCGCTGCATGGCGGCGAGCACAGCGGAGGCGCCGCTTTGCAGAGGTATATGAAAGTGGGGGCAGAATTGTGGCCACTCCGCCAGTTCCTGGAGTAAATCCGGGTTGATATGCTGAGGTTCCAGGGAGCTCAGGCGAAACCGCACCGGTTCGGAAGCCTGCCGTAAGAGACGCACTACTGACGTTAGGCTCGGCTGGCCGGGCAGATCAGGCCCGTAGCGGGCCAGATTGATGCCGGTCAAGACGATTTCCTTAAATCCCGCAGCCACAAAATCCTCCACCTGTTGACGCAGGTTCTGGAGGGGGAGACTGCGTTCCGGGCCCCGGACCCGGGGGACAATACAGTAAGCACAACCATGCCGGCAGCCGTCCTGAATTTTGAGAAAAGCCCGGGTATGGCCGTAAAAGTTCCTCAGGGGCAGGAAGGAAAATTCTCGGCAGGCATCCATATCCCTCACCTGCACTAGAGGCTGTTGCCGGTTGGCGAGGGCGGGCAGGAGGTCCGGCCAGAGGGATTTTTCAGCATTGCCCAACACGGCCCGCACCTTGGGGAAGCACGCCAATTCCTGGGGCGCCCGTTGGGCGTAGCACCCGGTGATAATAATACCCTGCAGGGACGACCGCCGGCTGGCCTGCCGCAGCATCTGGCGGACCTGGGCGTCGGTCCGGGCGGTGACCGTGCAGGTGTTGACCACCAGTATGTCGGCCACCTGGGGCGCAGTGGGCTTAAAACCTAATCGGGTTGCGGTTTCAGCCAGATAAGCCGACTCGCCTTGATTCACCTTACAGCCGAAGGTGGCAAAACCCAGGCCCAGGCCGTGATCCGAGGTGCCAGGCCGGCTTGTCATGGCGCATCCCCTCTAACGATCCAGCCTCCCCCGAGAACCAGCTCCCCCTGGTAAAAAACCGCAGCCTGACCGGGGGTAATGGCAGTTTGGGGCTGGTCCAGGGACACCCAGGCCCGGGTATGGCTCAGGGGCGTTATCAGACAGCCCGCCCCCGGATGGCGGTAGCGCAGTTTCACTTCGGCTCGGAGTGGTTCTGCCGGTACTGGCCTGAGCCAGTTGATGTCCTCCACCTCCAGCCCCGCAGACCGGAGTTCCTCTTTGAAACCCACGACAATGCGGTTGGCAGCCTGATCCAGTTCCACCACATAGTAGGGCGCCGGCCCCGGCACCCCTAACCCCCGGCGTTGGCCCACCGTATAATGCTCCAGACCCCGATGTCGGCCTACTGTTTTCCCCTGTCGGGTGACTATGGGCCCGGGACGGTTAAGCCCCGGAAATCCCAATTCCCTGATGAAATCAGGATAATTCCCTTTTACGAAACAGAGTTCCTGGCTTTCCCGGTGGGGTAAAAATTGATCAAGTCCCAGGGCTGAGCTTTTTTCTCTCACGCCTTGTTTTGTCCAGTCTCCCAGAGGTAACAGGATAGAACCCAAAAAGGCCGGTCTGAGACGATGTAAGAAATAGGACTGTTCTTTTTCCCTATCCACCCCGCGCCGCAATGCCGGGGAGCCATCTGACCGAATCTCGATGCGGGCGTAATGGCCGGTGGCCAGATAATCATAACCCCAGGAACGGATGAGCGGCAGCAACCTGCCGAACTTTATCCGTTCATTGCAGCGGACGCACGGGTTAGGGGTTTTTCCGGCCCGGTACAAGGCGGCAAAGTAGGAGATAATCTCATCCTGAAATTCTTGCCGCCAATCCAGGCTGACGCATTCGATGCCCAGATGCCGGCAGAGAGCATCCAGGTGCGGCGAAGCCGCCGGCTCGGGCGCTAACCGTAGATAGACGCCGGAAACCTCCCAGCCCTGTTGGAGCAAAAGTGCCGCCGCCACGGCACTGTCGATGCCGCCGCTTAAAGCCACGGCAACCTTTCCCGGTATGATCGCCATGAGCAGAACATTAAAATAAATTTATATTATGTTCAAAAAAATTAACATTTTATTTATCGCTTAAATATTTAAAAGAATAAACTTCAATTTTTAGCAGAAGATGACTGGTTCCCTGCAGCTCCGCAGAATCAGGTTAACCTAATAAGTTATATGGAAAAATGGTATCTGGAAACCAAAAAGGAGCTGATTCAAACATCAGAGAGAGTAATACGGCGGTTTCACAGAGATTTTGGGGGTGGAGGGTTATAAATAAGATGAGAGGATTTCAGGAATTGACAAACCGGAGATCTTCCAGAAACTTGAGGGCAACGCCAAAAGATTTCGGTCGATCGGGAAGTGGTTCGATTCTCACGACCTTGCCTCGAGCCTGCAAGGTGTTTGTCCAGGACAAATCATAATTGTGTCGAGGTATCTTTATGCTTATACTTACAACGTCATCGATTCTTAAAGTTTCAATGGGGGGTTCGTTGCAGATAAAAAATAACCCCCCCATGCTAATGTTCTCGGTAAAACCTTTATGTTTCTCAGATTTATCCGGTTCTGCCTTCATGCGCTCATAGTTTATCTGAAGCGCGGCGGTTAGACGATGATGACGTCGTTTTTCGAACCAAGTGACCATAAACTCAAGTTGTTATCTTAAGAATGAACCCTTGCGCGCAGAACTCGCCGGGGTTCAGAATCGTGATTTATTTTCAGATCGTTCTTTTGATCCACCGTGCCTTATTAAGGTTTTGCAATTACCATGCCTCATGTCGGTTATTAGTAATATTATTTTCATGTTATATGAATAACTAATGTTTTTATTGTTAGGAGTATCTGGCCGGCACTTTTTTCAGGCATTCCCACACTGGATAAGTTCAAAATATTTAACAGAAGGGTCAGAAAAATTAACATTTAATCTTGAGTAGCATATGTCAAATATCGCCCAGCAAACGGGCGCAATCTCTTCTCGGATAGAATATTAAGTAATTAGAATAGGTTGTCATTTTTTCCAGCTATCTGCACCATCGAGCCTGGTTGCCTGTCAGAAAGAAAAAACCCTTAGAACAGGATCGGCCTTTCTCCATTTTACCAAAAATTCCGATTAAAGGAGAAAAAAATCTGTTGCTACGTCAACATTCTGACAGCTATGATAAAAAAACTGAACATGGGGGCCTCTGGCAGAAAAGCTGCTTTTGTTTTGATAAATCAAGTTTTTTTCAGAACTTGGTAGCCTTGGGCGAGGCCCGAAAATGCGCCTGGCGGTAAGGGAGATTGGCCCTTTGGTGGAAATTTCTGCCTACCCCTGCCCGGAAACGCACCGGTGATGAGACCGTAACCTTTTCCGTTTGAAAGAAGGAAAAGAATTTGGTATCTTATGTAAGATTTTATAACATTTTTGCTGAAAGTCGGGGGCTGATAGCTAACTGCCTGCTGCTGTCTGACCCCTTTTCCGCCTGATGATATCACCCCCCACAGCGTTGAGTGGAGCTTATCCATGATTTTCCAATCAGGACTTGCACGGCCTTGGAGAGGCGCAGATATCAGAAATTTTATCGTACTGGCATTGTTCTTTATGGCTGCCTGCACTCCCGCCGAGCCCCCGTTAAGTCCCCAGGCCAGAGCCTTTAAAGAGGAAGTGGCCAAGGTTTTGGCTTACATGCAGGAGTCGCTGGGCGAGTTGACGGCCCGGAACGACGTTCCGGCCATTGACTCGGTTTTGGGGGGGTTGGCAAAAAGCATGGACGGCATGTGTATCGAGTGCCCTTATCGATCCGCGGTTCTCAACAAGAACGGTGTGTTATTAACCACCTTTCCCAAGAGTGAAATTATCGGTCGGAACTTCTCAGCCTACACCCTGGTGCTGGAGCCTCTCCGGCATCAGAAAATTAGCCAGCGACGTGTCTTCCAGGGGGACGGTACCAAATTTTATTTTATCTCTGCACCTCTCCTGCATAATAGACAGGTAATGGGAGTTGTCGCCTTAGGATTAACCACTGCGGATGTTGAAATCAAGTGGGGCATTACCGAGAAAGAATTTCTGGCCATCAATTTTAACGTGCCCTAGCTGACCGTCTGCAGATTAATGAAAAAAAGGCTCCAGACTGATAAAGGCTTTACCCTCAAAACCCAGGTCATGCCCAACGGCGACAGTCAGGTATTCCTGGCCGGGGAATTGCGGCTGCAGGAAATCAAGGCCTTTGAGGCCGAGGTGCAGGGTGGCTGGCCCCAGGCAACAACCGGCCGCACCTCGCTGGATCTCGGCGGCCTGGAGTTTATCGACAGCGCCGGCGCTCTGGCCATCCTGGAACTCCAGGCCGGATTGCAAGCCCAGGGAGTGATCTGCACTTTAGACAATGCCCCGGCCAAAATTCAGGATATCCTGAATCTCATCGATATCAGGAAGCTGGCCCAGCCACCGCTTTTAGGCGGCGGCAGGGAGGAGAATTTCATCACCAGAGTGGGTGATGGCTTCCTGGAATTCATGCATGACATGAACCAGGTGGTCTCCTTTACGGGGGAACTCCTGTTGGGTCTGGCGGCCACCTGTGTCAAACCGCGCCTCGTCCGCTGGTCCGATGTCATTCTCTATATGAGGCGGGTAGGAGTTGAAGGCCTGCCCATCATCAGCCTCATCGCCCTCTTGTTGGGCCTGATCCTCGCCTTCATGTCCTCCCTGCAGCTTAAGCAGTTCGGGGCCAACATTTACGTGGCCTCCCTCCTGGCTTTGGCCATGGTGAAGGAACTGGGGCCCATCATGACTGCCATCCTGGTGGCCGGGCGCTCCGGTTCAGCCTTTGCCGCGGAAATCGGCACCATGAAGGTCAACGAAGAAGTGGACGCCCTCATTGTCATGGGCATGAATCCCATGTATTTTCTAGCCTTGCCCAAGGTGATCGCCACCATGGTGACGGTGCCGCTGCTTACCATTTACGCCGACCTCCTGGGGATCATCGGCGGACTTATTGTTGGCGTCACCCTGCTGGACCTGACGGTGTATTCCTATATTCAAGAGACCAGATATATCCTGACGGTCTTCGATTTTGTCTCGAGTTTCATCAAGTCCCTGGTGTTTGCCTTCCTGATTGCGGCCATCGGCTGTCAACGGGGCTTCCAGGTGCGGGGCGGAGCGGCCGCGGTGGGAACTGCGACTACCTCGGCGGTGGTGGCGGCCATCTTTCTCATCATCGTGGTGGACTCGATTTTTGCCATTGTGTTAACCTATATTCCCCGCTGAGGGCTTGATTCCAGGCGTTCCGAAAATGTGGCGGGGTGTTTTGGGCGGGCACGGGGGCCCGCCCCTACAGCGTTTTCTGCATGTTGGCCGCTTAGCTTGGGCGGGCACGGGGGCCCGCCCCTACAGCGATTTCTGCATGTTGGCCGATTATTTTTATCTTCCCGAAGAGGCAACCTTGACGGCTGAACAACCTGAACCCATCATCCGGGTGGAACATCTCAGGGCCGAATTCGGCGATAATCTGGTTTTCGAGGATGTCAGCTTTCAGGTGAATCGGGGGGAAATTTTCGTTATTTTAGGAGGCAGCGGTTGCGGCAAAACCACCCTTCTGAAGCATCTCGTGGGGTTATACCGGCCCACCGCCGGCCAGGTGGTGGTCAACGGGGTGGATATTGTCCGGCAGGACCCGCAGCAGATGTATCGGATGCGGGTGGGAACCGGGATGCTCTTCCAGGCCGGGGCCCTGTTCGGCTCCATGACCCTGGCGGAAAATATCGCCTTGCCCCTGCAGAAATACACCGATCTATCCCGAGAGACCATCGATCTGATCGTCAAGATGAAACTGGGGCTGGTGAATCTGTCCGGCTACGAGAACCACCTGCCGGAAGAAATTTCCGGCGGCATGAAAAAGCGCGCCGGTCTGGCCCGGGCCATGGCCCTGGACCCTGCCATCCTCTTTTTCGATGAGCCCTCCGCCGGCCTTGATCCCATTTCCGCAGTGGAGCTGGACCTGCTCATCAAGAGCCTGAATGCCGGCCTGGGCACCACCATGGTGATCGTCACCCATGAACTCCAATCCATCTTTCTCATTGCGCATCGCATCATTATGCTGGATAAACAGGCTAAAGGGATCATTGCCGAGGGCGACCCGGTATATCTGAAGGATCATGCCACTGATCCCATAGTTCGTAATTTTTTCAATCGTCAGCCGATGTCGGCTTAAGGAAGAGGAAACCAGCCGATGGCCCAACAAAAGTCGAGTTTCCTGGTGGGACTTTTCGTTATCATCGGGACCCTGCTCACCGTAGGCGCCATTATTTGGATCGGCGTCACCGGTTATTTTCTCCCTGGGGATACCTATGTCACTTATCTGGATGAGTCAGTGCAGGGCTTGCAGAGAGATTCGGTGGTCAAGTTCCGGGGCGTGGATGTGGGCCGGGTGGAGCAGATCCGCATCGCCCCGGACAATAAACTTGTCGCCATCATCATGAAGATCAACATGCCGGAGGATGTCTCCAAATCCGCGGTGGCGCAACTGACCAGCGCCGGCATCACCGGTCTCATGTTCGTAGACCTGGATCACCGCAAACCCGATGAACCTGACCTGTCCCCCAAAATCACCTTTCCCTCGGAATATCCCGTCATCCCCTCCAAGCCCTCGGAATTTGCTCGAATTATGCATGGGGTAAACGAGATTATCAACAGATTGAACCAGATCGATGTGCAGGGGATATCAGACCAACTCAAGGCTACTTTGGACGATATCGGCGCAGTTTTTCGGGGGGAGCATCTCAACTCAATTTTAATCAAGGTGGATAAGGCCGCGGCCAATCTCGACTCCCTGACGGCCCGGGCCACTACTATCCTGGGGGATGTGAAGGTCAACGAGATTATCAAAGAGGCCACCGCCACCGTCGCCGAAACCAGATCCGCCATGACCGAGGCCAAAAAATTCATAGCTGGCCTGGAGCATAAACTCGACGCCATGAAATTGCCGGAGACCATGACCAGAACCCGGGGCCTGCTCATGGAGGCTCAATTAATCAGCGAAAATTTGAAGCGGGCCTCGGAGTCCATGGAGCAATTTACCGACAGAATCGCGGACCGGCCACCGGATCTTCTGTTCGGCAAACCGCCACAGCCGCGCTGGAATGAGCGTCCCGGCAGGCAACCATGAGGGCAAGGGGGATACAGGTGCACCAGCAGCGGAAAAAATCGCGCCGTTATCAGACCACGGCAGTACTCCTGATCATTACCATGGCATTATTACTGGCCGGCTGCGGCAAGCCGCCCACGGTCACCAACCGCTATCTGCTGGAATATCCGGCCCCGGCGATTGCCGGCCAAACTCCCCTGCAAGAGAGCATCCGGGTGGAACTATTCAGCGCCGCCCAAAGCATCAACAGCACCGCCATGATCTACTTTCCCCGGCCGTACGAGACGAGTTCCTATGTTTATAACCGCTGGATGGTGAGCCCGAGCCACATGGTAACGGATTTCCTCCTCCGGGACCTGAGAAACTCCGGCCTCTTTAAGGGAGTTTTCGGTCATCAGCAGTCCGGCCTGGGACGATTCAAGGTTGAAGGGGCGGTGCAGCAGTTTGCCGAAATCAACGATCCCGACGGCTGGAAAGCGGTCCTGGCCCTCACCGTCACCCTCCTGGACCTGAGCCGGGATGAGGTTACCCAGCGGGTGATCTGGCAGAAAAACTACCACCAGGAAGAATATATGCCGGAACAGACCGCCTTCGGCCTGGCCCAGGGGATGAGCCAGGCCATGGCCAGGGTGTCCCACCAGGTCATAAGTGATCTTTACCAGGCCGCGGCCCGGGTCAGCAGGTGATTTCTCTAATATCCGTTACTGTCCATTCCCAAAACCCAAAACCAGAAACCAAAAACCAAAAACCAGAAACCGAAAACCGTTCTACAACTCTCCGTCCCGTTCCATTTTGGCCAGGTCCTTGAATCGGATGTCCAGACCCATGACGCCCTGAATTTCGTCCTCCTCGTTGCGGATGGGAACGCTGACGGTGATGCACAAAGCCCCGGTGAAGCGGGAGGTATAGAAATCAGAGACAAAGACTTTCCCGGATTTTATGGGGTTGATATACCAATCCCGGTTGGACAGGTCTTCATCCGGGCGGGCCGACTCGTATTTGGCGCGGTCGGTTATATGTGTAATATTGCGGGTAATTTTTCGGCCCTCCAGGTTGGTGATGTACATAAACTGGACAAAGGGATTGGCGTCCAGAGTGGCCTGCAGCACCGGTTCCTGGCGCACCGGGTCCATGGAGCGGACCTCTTCCTTTTCGGCCAGGTCTTCGGCCAGGGTCGCGGCCAGTTGTTCCGCCTTGGCCTTTAACAGGTCGAATTCGGAGACAAAATACTCCGGCAAGTACTTCCGGGCCAGGCTTTCCATTTCATCACTGGAAATGGAGGTGATGCGCCCGGCTTCGTACATTTCGGTGATCTTATTATTAATTTTCACCACCGCGGGGTGACGCTTGTCGATTCTGGCATCCCCCACCAGCCCCAGGCGGGAGTTGAGCCAGTGCACCACCCCGGCCCGCCCGGTTTTATCGGTGATGGTGATGGTAATGGGCCGCTTGAGGATCTTCTCGGTATCGAAGATATTGTAGATTTCCGGATTTTTCAGGACCCCGTCCGCATGGATGCCGGCGCTGGTGGCGTTAAAATCCTTGCCCACAAAGGGATAATTGGGGGGGACGTGGTAGTTTAATTCTTTTTCAAAATACTGCCCGATATCCGTGATGACGGTGGTATCGATGCCGTCGTTATGGCCGCGGAAGGCGATGTATTCGATGACCAGGGCCTCGATGGGGGTGTTGCCGGTGCGTTCCCCGAATCCCAGCAGGGCCCCGTTCACTGCGCCGCAGCCATACAGCCAGGCGGTGGTGCCGTTAATAAAGACCTTGTGAAAATCATTATGCCCGTGCCATTCCAGGAGATGGCCGGGCACGCCGGCGTCTTCGATGAAGGCCCGGATCAGGCGGGGGACGCCCCGGGGCAGGGCCGCGCCCGGATAGGGGACGCCGTATCCCAAGGTGTCGCAGAGACGAATTTTCACGTCAATACCGGATTGCTCTCGCAGTTTCATGAGTTCCAGGGCCAGGGGAATACAGAAGCCGTAAATATCGGCCCGGGTGACATCCTCGAAATGGCACCGGGGGATGATACCTAAATCCAGGGCAGCCCTGACGATATTCAAATACTGCTCCATGATCTTGCCCCGGGTGCCACCCATTTTATAAAAGATATGGTAGTCGGAGACCGAGGTAAGGATACCCGTTTCTTTGAGGCCCATTTCCTTCACCAGGGGCAGATCTTCGGCCTTGGCCCGGATCCATCCGGTGATTTCCGGATAGGTGTATCCCCGTTCCAGGCAACGCTGCACGGCCTCCTTGTCCTTGTTGCTGTACAAGAAGAACTCGGTCTGCTGAATGACCCCGTTGGGGCCGGAAAGTTTGCAAAGCATGTCGAATATTTCGATAATCTGCCGAACCGTATAAGGAGGCCGGGCCTGCTGCCCGTCCCGAAAGGTGGTATCAGTGATGCGCATCTGTTCGGGGGGATTAGGCATGACGAATTTGTAGTCAAAATCGATGCGGGCGATTTCCTCGTACGGAAAAATTTCCCGCATGAGGTTGGGTTCATCCACTTCCTGAAGACGGTGCTGCCAGGTGGGGGTGTGTTCGTGATCCAGGAGCCGGCGCTCTGAATTCCAGCGAGCCATGGTTATTCTCCAATAAAAATTAGTAAGCTATCCACGATCATCTTTCACTATCGATAATTATTAGTCATCTTGGCCGGATTTACTCATAACTATTTTTTTACCGAAACGATCATGGCCAGTTTAGGCCACCCCCGGCTAACGAAAATCTTCTCGTAGGGGCGGGTCTGAGACCCGCCCCTACAGCCGGTATTTCCCCGGTAAAATTGAAAACCGAAAACTGACGGCAGAAAACCGGCCGGTGCTGCATCAGCGATCCAACCGGAGGCCCAATTCCAGCAGTTGGGCCACATCCACTTCCGAGGGCGCCTGGGTGAGGATACAGGTGGCCTT
>VGSX01000076.1 GCA_016874895.1 Deltaproteobacteria bacterium | reverse complement strand
TGGGGGTCGGTACCCAGCACCCGGATCATGGGTTCTTTGCCCCACTCCCCCCGGTCGTAGATCAGGTCTGGGGGGGGCTCATCCCGCTTAAGCACCGAGGCCACGCCCCACGCCAACGTGCCTCCCTCCCGGGCCTTGATCTCCGGGGGTTCCTGGCTGCGCTGGAAGGAGGCCACCTTGAGGTGCAGCAGGGTCCCCATCTGTTCCACTTCCTCAAAAAACCGGATGTTCATGGCGGCCCGCAGAGCCGGGAACATACTTACCGCGGTGAGAATGACCGAGGCGATGTGCCGGGAAGCCCCGAAGGCCGGGGTCTGGGGGACGATCACCCCCTGGGGACCCCGCCGGATGCGTCCGGGGAAGGCGGCCACGTCCTGGGGACCTCTGGCATAAAGAGTAGCGAAGCCCAGATTGCTCTGAACCTCGGGAATAAGGTCGGCTAACCCTTCCTGGTTCAGGCGCCGGGCCGCCGCGGCCAGGTTCATGAGCACCGGGTAGCGGTCCAATTCCCGGGCAAAGGGCGCCAGGGTATTAACCGGCCCCCTGCCCTGCCCCAGGGGCAGCCCCCAGCGGATGGCCTCGCTCACCAGCTCCCGGACCTGATTCACCGCCTCGGGGAGTGACCGACCCTGGCCCAGGAGGGTGGCCAGGGCCGCGGCCAGGGCGCAGCCGGTGCCGTGGGTGTGGGGCCCGGGCCAGCGCTCTCCCGGCAGTTCATAACAATTACGGCCGTCCCAGAGGACATCCACCGGCGGCCCGGCCAGGTGGCCGCCTTTCACCAGAACATTTCCCGGCCCCATGCGGCCCAACTCCCGGGCCGCTGCGGCCATATCTCCGGGGGTGTCCACCCCTCGGCCCAGAAGATATCCGGCCTCGGCCAGGTTGGGGGTGAGCACCGTGGTCACGGGGAAAATTTCCCTCTTTAAGGCTTCCACCCCAGCCTCGTCCAGCAAGGGCGAGCCGTCGCTGGCCGCCAGCACCGGATCAACCACCACCGGGACCTTGAGCTGGCGGATTTCCGCGGCCACCGCCCGGACTATGCCAGCATTGGCCAGCATACCCACCTTGACGGCGTCCACCGGGATGTCGGTCAGGAGTGCTTTTAATTGGGACGACACCACCTCCGGGGCCACCGGGTTCACCCCCTGCACCCCGATGCTGTTTTGGACCGTCACCGCAGTGACCACGGTCAACCCGTAGGCCCCTAAAAGGGTGGCGACTTTCAGATCCTGCTGCAATCCGGCCCCGGCGCTGGGATCGGAACCGGCAATGATGAGTAAAGTTTTCATATTGGCATATCTTATATGTAAGCGTTCAGCGGTCAGCTAATGCTTTAAATTCAAATAGTTATTCTAAGGTGGCGGATCACTGGTTCTTCACTTAGTTTCCCTAACCCATTGTTTTTGCTGAAAGCTGATTGCTGATAGCTGAACGCCTGCTTTTATATTATACCAAGAAGAAATGATATTTTAAAAGATAATATTCATAAAATCAAAGAGTTGCTTTTTTTCGAAAAATACTGTTCTCGGTCTCGTTTCCGAGTTATACTTGATTAAGTCCGGGAAAAAGTTTAAAATTAACAAGTATCTCATGATCTCTCTCCCCATGGATTTATATCAATATAATTTTACTATATTAATCACTACTAGAATCATCGCTGGCAGGCAAGGCTGCAATTATGGCCGTGATTGTCCTGTAACCGCGCGCAGTAAGATAATAGCGGTGGGTCAGGGCAGAGAATGTCCTTATCCCGGCCATACCCCGCACCCATGATGGATCATCGGCCCCTCGACCACATTACCCACCGACGGGTCCTGGTAATCGGCGGCGGCATTGCCGGAATGCAGGCCTCCCTGGACCTGGCTGCCATGGGTCTGCCGGTCACCCTGGTGGAGGAGCAACCCTCCCTGGGAGGCTTAATGGCCAGGTTGGACAAGACTTTTCCCACCAATGACTGCGCCATGTGCATCCTCTCGCCCCGTTTACTGGAAATCAGCCGCAATCCCGACATCGAGCTGATCACTTCGGGTCGCATTCTGCATATTTCGGGCCGGGCCGGGGATTTCCGCGCCGTCCTGCACCGGGACCCCCGTTTTGTGGACCTGGACAAGTGCTCGGGGTGCGGCGAATGCACCCGGGTATGCCCGGTTAAGATACCGGATCACTACAACCAGGGCCTCAATCAGACCAGAGCGATTCACCTGCCCTTTCCCCAGGCCGTGCCCCTGGCGGCCTTTATCCAGGCCGAGGCCTGCCGGTTCCTGAGGGGAAAAAAATGCCAGGCCTGCGTCCAGGTCTGCCCGGCCGGGGCTATAAATCACGGGGAGAAAGCCCGGGAAGAGACTTTGCGGGTGGGGGCCGTCATCGTGGCCGCAGGGACCGGACCGGCTTCCCTGACACCGGATTTGATGCCCCGGCATCCCAACGTGGTCACCAGTCTGGAGTTCGAGCGGATTTTGAGCGCCACCGGTCCTTCTGCGGGGAAATTGCTCCGCCCCTCGGATGGTCAACCCCCCGGCCGGATAGCTTTTATCCAATGCGTCGGCTCCCGGGACCCCCGCCTGGGAACGCCTTACTGCTCCACGGTGTGCTGCACGGCCAGTCTCAAAGAGGCGGTGATCGCCGCCGAACTCAGCCATGGCCCACTGGAAACTTCGATATTTTTTATGGACATGCGGACGCCGGGTAAAAATTTCGAACGATATGCCCAGCAGGCCCAGGCCCGGGGGGTGCGCCTGGTGCGCTCGAGGGTCACCCAGGTCAATCCTCTCCCCACCGGAGACGTGGCCATCCGTTTTAGCGACGCCCAGGGCCGGCCCCAGGAAGAGACCTTTGACCTGGCCGTCCTGGCCGTCGGCCTGAAACCCACCGGGCTCGGGTCCGCGGCCCGCTGGGGAATACGCCTCAATAGCCACGGCTTTATTGCCGCCCCGTCCCTGGACCGGGTGCAGACCAGCCGTCCGGGCGTCTTTGTCTGCGGCACTGCCCGGGAACCCATGGATATTACCGAAAGCGTCACCTCCGCCAGCGCCGCGGCGGCGGCGGTCTCCCAACTGCTGGCCATTGCGCCGAGAGATATCGGGAAGGGACCTCCCAAGCCAGCTTCTGCCATCAGAACCGAGACCGACCTGCGGATCGGCATTTTTCTCTGTCATTGTGGGGCCAACATCGCCGGCGTCGTCGATCTTAAGACCCTGGCGCCGCAGGTGCAGCATCTCCCGGGAGTGGCACATGTGGAAGAAAAACTGTTCGCCTGCTCCCTGGAATCAACCGAGCAGATAGCCGCGGCGATTCGGGCCCGCCGGCTGAATCGGGTAATCGTGGCTGCCTGTACGCCCAGGACCCACGAGCCGGTTTTCCGGGAGGTAGCCCAGTCGGTGGGCCTTAATCCGGGTTACGTCATTATGGCCAATATCCGGGAACAGTGCGCCTGGGTCCACCAGGCCGAGGCCGAGGCCGCCCTGATCAAGGCCCGGCAGCTCATCGCCATGGCGGTGGCCCGGGCCCATCGGTTGCCTCCCATTCTGTCCCAGACTTTTCCCATCATACCCAGCGCCCTGGTTGTGGGCGGCGGCCCGGCCGGCCTCAGCGCCGCCCTTAGTCTGGCAGATCAAGGCTTTCACTGTTATCTCATTGAACGGCGGGAGTGTTTGGGCGGGCTGGCCAACAGGCTGCATTTTACCCTGGAAGGTCACAATCCCCAGCGGTTTTTACATGAGCTGAAATCAGCCGTCCTGGGGCATCCTAATATCGACGTATTGCTGGAAAGCGAGTTGATGCAGTTAAAAGGTCATTGCGGCCAGTTCCGGGCCATGGTGCGGCAACAGACCGCCTCTGGCACCCAAGTCCATAACTTTGAGCCCGGTGTCATTATTGCGGCCACCGGCGGCCAGGAAATTAAGCCCTTGCAGCGCTATTTATACAGGGAGGACAGGCGGGTCCTTACCCAATTGGAACTGGAGGCCCTGCTCCGATCGGATTCCTCTCCCCTGAAGCCTACTGCCCGGTTTATCATGATACAGTGTGTGGGCTCCCGGGAACCTGACCACCCGTATTGCAGCCGTCTGTGTTGTTCCGCAGCCATAAAAAATGCTATAGTAATAAAACAGCGTTATCCCCTGGCGGAAGTAACCGCCTTATACCGGGATATCCGCACGTACGGCCTGCAGGAAGAATACTATCTCCAGGCCAAGGATGCGGGCGTCAGGTTCCTGCCGTTCGGGGCGGAGAGCCCTCCCCGATTATCGCTCCAAGGCCGGGAAGCCCTGGTGGTGGATTTGTGGGATGAACTTCTTTCCAGGGAGATTTCCCTGCCAGCCGACTTTGTAGTCTTGAGCACCGGGGTTGAACCTAATCCTGATGGCGGCCGCGTGGCCCAGGTGTTGGGATTGCAAAGGTCCGCGGAGGGTTTCTTCCTGGAAGCCCACCAGAAGCTGAGGCCGGTGGAGGCTTTTTCGGAAGGGATCTTTCTCTGTGGACTGGCCCATTCTCCCCGAAGCCTGCCGGAGACGATCCTCCAGGCCCAGGCCGCGGCCGCGGCCGCGGCCCGGGTGCTCTACCAGAGAACCATAGCCAGCGGCGAGATGACTGCCAGCTTACATGGGGAATCTTGCCGTCGTTGCCTCAGTTGCCTGGCAATCTGCCCGGTGGGGGCCGTCAGCCTGGGCCAGGAAGGCAAACCCACCATCCACCTGGAATCCTGCCAGGGCTGCGGCCTGTGTGCGGCCCAATGCCCGGCGGGGGCCATTGCCATGAGTCGAGGCACAGACGCCGAACTGGCAGCCCAGATTGATGGTTGCTTAGGCCTTCAGCGGCCAGCTTAGAGATTAAAATCAGATAGTTCACAAATTATGGCTGATCCCGTTTTGAACCTTAAACCTAATTTTTAACAGGAGATGGTCCCGTGAGAGAGAGTTATTGCGGACTGTGCAATGAATGTCATCTGGGGGACTTGGAATTTCTGGAAACAGTCGCTCTCATGAAGGAATACATGGAGCGCTTCCGGGCTAATTACTGGACGCACTGTTTTCCTGAGGGCGAGGGTTTTAATTTTGCTGAATTTCACAAAGGCCTGAATTGGCTGTTAACCCACACCGAATGCCTGGGCTGTAAGCAGGGTCGGGGCATGGCCGATTGCCCGATTCGGGTCTGCGCCTGCGGCCGGGGCATCGGTAACTGTTATGAATGCCCTGATCTCAAGAACTGTGACAAGTTTATCTTTTTGGAGGTGCAATTCCCGGATGTCAAGATCAAGTTGCTGCGTCGGCAGATGAAATTCAAGGCCCGGGAGCACCACCGACGGCTGGAGGCCCAGAAGAAATCATAAGACTTTGAGACCAGCACGAAAGAACATAATCGGCAAACTCTTGAGGTGCAAAAAGATCGCCCTGACCGGGCAACATATTGATTCCTGAAACTCTCTGCCATATACCCGGCCGGCTCGTGAAAAGCCAGCACCGTCTTCCAAACCTGGAGATGCCAGAGTTCGGTCACGGGACATCCACTGAAGCATCCGAGGGCGCCTTTCCCAGAACGCCCCCAGGGGGGATTGTTCTCTCCCCAAAAAAGCGGACTAGCCGATCTCGGATAATTTTTCCCTCTTCCCCCATGCCGGCGAGAATCTGTTCCGTCAGCCCGCAAAGCTCGAGCCGAGAAATCCTCGTTGTCTTTTTATTTCTCTTGCCCATTTCTTTCTCCCATATTGAAAGATGTGCAATTATCTTTTCCAAGATGTGTGCCAGATTATATCTCTTTGATTTTTCATAAAATCTATTTAAATCGGGCTTCAAAAGGACTATACTTTCCTGTCCAAAGTCTAGGCCTGGAAAAGAAAAAAGCATGGCAAGAGGGAAATGGGAATCACTGGCCCAGGGAGGCCTGGGATTTTAACCCTGCCGCCTCCCTGGTTGATGGTATGCAGCCCCCGACCGAGTCCTCAATCGTGGGCTGATATTAAGGTAGTCGTTCAGCTCTCGGCAGTATTTAACCGAAAACTGGAAACCGGAAACCGGATTATTTGGCCAGTTTGAGGAATCGAGCTATGCTGCGATCATACGTCCTCTCCACTTCAGGGGGGAAATAACAGGCGGGGAGTTGCCCCATGCCGCGATGATAGTGGAGGCATTCACAGCAGATACCCTTGCGGCTGCACGGTTCATAGGTACAGTTGCATTGCTGCATATTCTTTTCTTGATTAGGGCACTCTTTCATGCTGAACTCCTTTCGGCCGCCTTCCGGGCCAGGGCCTGCCGGTAAAGGGATTCGTAGGCCTTGGCAGAGGATTCCCAGGAAAAATCCCGGTTCATGGCATTGGCCATAATTTTTTTCCAGAGAGTTTTGTTCTGATAAGCCTGGCAGGCTTCCCGGATACAGGCCAGGAAAGCCTCCGGGGAATATTCCTGGAACAGGAAGCCGGTGCCGGTTTTTTTCTTGATATCCACCGGTTCGATGGTATCCACCAGACCGCCCGTGGCCCGCACCACCGGAATGGTGCCATACTTCAGGGAATAGATCTGGTTGAGGCCGCAGGGCTCGTAATAGGAGGGCATCAGGAACATGTCGGCGCCGGCCTCGATGAGGTGGGCGATTCTATTGTCAAAGGCGATTGTAACGCCGATTTTGCCTTTATATTCTGCTGCTGCCTGACTCAGGAGCTTATGGTATTTTTCTTCCCCGGTGCCCAGGATGACCAGGGTGACGTTGTCGGCCAGCAATTCCGGCAGGATGGCCGCCAGGAGATCAAATCCCTTCTGGTCCGCCAGGCGGGAGACTATGCCCAGGAGGGGCGCCTCCTGCAAGGTGGGGTCAAGCTGGTATTCCTCCATGAGGGCTTTCTTATTGTTTGCCTTACCGGCAAGGCTGGTGGGGGTATAGGGCGCCGCAATGAGGTTATCGGTGGCAGGGTTCCAGACGGTATAGTCAACCCCGTTGACAATGCCGGTAAGGACCTCGGCCCGGGTTTGGAGCACGCCTTCCAGGCCGCAGCCGAACTCCGGGGTCTGGATTTCCCGGCTGTACTGCTGGCTGACCGTGGTGACCACATCGGACCAGAGGATCCCGCCTTTGAGGAAATTTATTCTGTCGTAAAACTCCAGTCCGTCAATGCCGAAGAGGGAGATATCCAGATCCAGCAGGTGATACTTCTCTTTGGCAAAAAGTCCCTGATAGGCCAGATTGTGGATGGTAAACACCGTGGCGGCCTGGTTCACCTCTGCTTCATCCTGCCATTTTTCCCGTACGTATACCGGCACCAGGGCGGACTGCCAGTCATGGCAATGGATAATATCAGGTTTCAGCTCCAGGGCTTGACAGAGCGGCAGGAAGGACTTGGCAAAAAAGACGAACCGCTCCAGATTGTCGAAATAATCTCCCTTGGGGGTGCCGTATAATTGCCGCCGGTCAAAAAACTCATCCCGTTCCACAAAATAAAAGGTCACCCCGTCCCTAACGGCGCTATACACATCACCTTTCAGGGTAAAAAAATCGAAGGGAATCTCCAGGTCAGTAATAGCCTTTGTTAAGTCACTGCCACCTTGCCTGATCATCCCATACAGGGGCATCAGCACGCTGACGCGCAGGCCCGCTTTGCTCAAGGCCAGGGGCAAAGAACCTGCCACATCAGCCAAACCGCCCGTTTTGGCGAAGGGCACCGCTTCCGAAACAACGAACATCACATTAAGGGCGCGGTCCATGCTCTAGTTCTCCTCTTCCAAAGGATTTAAAGATAGCCTCAACCCAACAGGTTCAGGAATGGTATTGATAGATAATGGCAATATCCTGGGCCAGATAGCCTTTATCGCTTTCTGCCAGGGTGAATTCAAAAATATGGTCCCGGCTGGGAAGTTCTTCCGGATAGAGGCCCACGGGCAAATCTTTCTCCAAAAAGAAGACCGACTTGTAGGGGGAATCCTCCTGCCGGGTGTCGGTGATCCACAGTTTCCCAAAGGTGTGCATGTAACGCATGAAGCCATAAGATTTGTCATGGAGGTATTTGGTGCACACACCCCTGACCCGGCTGCCGGGTTCACCCCAGGAGGGGGTGCTCAGGGGGACCTGGACCGGCAGGAGCCCGGGGATCAGATAACCCGAGACAAAGAGATCCGCTTCCCGGCGCAGGCGGGAGGAAACATTGGCAAAGGCCACCAGTTCCACCCGGCACCCCTTGTTCTGCACCATGGTGACGACGTTGCAGAAATCACCGTCCCCGGTGAGCAATAGAACGATATCCAACCGGTCGGATTGGGAGATAATATCTAAGGCCATATCCATATCAGCATTGGCTTTGCCATAGGTGCGCCCCGATTCATCCGTGAACCAGCGGATAGGCTTTTCAATGACCTTAAAACCTAGATCCCGCAGGGTGGAAATAAAATTCAGGGTGGCGTTGTAATTCGGATCTGAGCCGGCCCGTTCCTCATCCAGGGCCACATACGCATTCAAACGAACCACCTGGCCTCCATTGCGGGTGGCAAAACGGCGCAAGCCTTCGTAGCGCATGCCGTAACCGCCGTTTCGCACAATGTTCATGGAATCTACATAAATGCCGATTCTATTCATCTCTAATTTCTTTATCTTCCCTCCAAAAATAATTTTCCTGATTTGCTATCAATGCCTTTCTAGAAAAATCGAGTAACAGAAATGGATCAAAAGATAAAAAATTCTTACACCGCAGAGTCGCAAAGGACGCAGAGATTCCAGGTAACGGAATCTCTTCTTACTTTCATTCAGTCTGTCTCAGCGTCCTCGGCGCCTCTGCGGTGAGTCTTGTAACCACCACACCTGTGGGTTTCTTCTTGTCCGTCTTGGCCAGGGTGTTTTTTAAGGGATGAGGTTATCATGGGGCTGATATCCCTGTCAAAGTATTTCCGTTGCCGTTCGGCTTCTCAGTTCGTGATCTATTTTTGATTGCATGTTCACTGCGACTGGGGTATCACTTCCCAGGATGAACCGGCGATTCCCCGAAAATCCCGGTTCCTGGAGGGCAGTTCCTCATGGGCCAGACATACACCACATCTATGGACCCCGGACCTTGAGCGTGGAACTTTGGACCTATTAGACCAGTTTTAATAAATTCAAGAAGTTGCAACCGATAATCTCGCGGCGCGGGACTTGACAAGCCCGATCCCTCGAATTAATGTACAATAAATTATGAGGAATGAAACCTTGCGAGAAAGCAACGGCGGTTTAGGGGAGCGGGAGACCCAAGTCCTCCATACCATCATCTTACACTATATCAAAACCGGGGAGCCGGTGGGTTCCCGCACGGTGTCCAGATATTCAGGACTTTCGCTCAGCCCGGCCACCATCCGCAATATTATGTATGATCTGGGGGAGCAGGGGTTATTAAGTCAACCGCACCAGTCCGCGGGGAGGATTCCTACGTCCCAGGGATTCCGGTATTATGTGGACCATATTCTCGCCAGCCGGGATTTGCAGATAAGCACCCGCATACAGATCGAAGGGGGCTTTACCCCCCCGGCGGCCGAGTTGCATGACCTGATACGTCAGGCCTCCAAAGTACTATCAAGGGTCTCCGGACACCCGGCCATCGTCCGGGCCCCCAGGCCTGCCATCGGCCACATCCGACATATTCAATTCATCAATGCCGGGGCAGACAATATTCTGACGGTGCTGGTTTCCCAGGATGGCCTGGTGCAAAACCGCTTTATTAAATGTACGGAACTATTCAGCCAGGATCAACTGGACAAGTTCAGCCGCTATCTCAATGAGCTGCTCCAGAATCTCAGCCTGGCGGAGGCCCGCCACCTCGTATTGGTCCAGTTGGAACAGGAAAGAGTCCTTTTTGACCGGATGTTGGCCCAGGCCCTGACCTTGAGTCAAAAAGCGCTTCAGGCCGAAGCGGATGAAGAACTCTACGTGGAAGGCGCCAGCCAGATTTTGGACTATCCGGAATTCGCCCATATTGATAAAATCCGCGCCCTATTTCGAGCTTTTGAAGAAAAGCAGCAGCTCATAAAATTGTTGGACCAGAGCCTGGACTCGGATGGGGTGAAGATCTTCATCAGCCCGGAAACCACCTTCCCGGAAATGGAATGGAGCCTGGTGGCCTCAAACTTTCAGCGTGATCAGGAGCCCATCGGAACCCTGGGCATTATCGGCCCCATGCGCATGAATTACGGCCGCCTCATCCCGCTGGTGCAGTTTACGGCCAAGATAATGAGCGGCATACTCAACAAGTGGCCGATTTTACCTCGCTAACCCTAAGTCTCGGGGTTCGCGACGATTGATGCAGCAAAGCAATATTTTTATAAATCAAGATTATCATAAGATAACAGCCTTGCCCAAGCTTGCGGTTCCCTCCGGGAGCTCCCTTTTTTTCAACCGAATCAACCAGGCGGAAAAAATCCTGGCCGATGGGACTGCGAGCCGGCCGCGTCGTCAAAGGAGGTCGTTTTCTATGGGTTTTTCTTCCCAAAAGCCTAACCAACAAACTGATGCTGATGTCGTGGATTCCCAAGAGATGGAGATGGCCGGGACCGTTTTGGAAGAATACGACTCCGAGGCTTTGATACGCCAGCTGGCGGAAAAAGAAAGAGAAAATCAAGAACTCCGGGAAAAAAATGATCAATTGCTGCGGCGCCTGGCGGACATGGAAAATTTTAAAAAGCGCCTGGAAAAAGAGCAGGCCGATCTGAGGGAATACGCCAATGAGTCTCTGCTGAAAGAACTGCTGCCGGTGGTGGATAACCTGGAAATGGCTCTCAGCCACGGCCGGCAACAGAAAGCCGACCCCGCTTTTCTGGAGGGAGTTGAAAATGTTTTAAAAGGTTTCCTCCATGCCCTGGAGAAATTCGGCGCCAGGCCGATCCAGGCCCTGGGGGAAAGGTTTGACCCGACCTTTCACAATGCGGTCATGCAACAGGAGGATAACTCCGTGGAAGATCAAACCATTATTCAGGAGCTCCAGAAAGGCTACCTCCTGAAAAACCGTCTGCTGCGCCCATCCATGGTGGTGGTGTCCCGCCAGAACTCGGCATCGGGATGAATCGGAGCAGATCAACCCTAAGCGATGAAATAATTAAAGACTATGTGTCAGGAGGAATATATTTATGGGAAAAGTAATCGGTATTGACCTGGGCACCACCAATTCAGTGGTTGCGGTCATGGAAGGGGGCGAGCCCAAAGTCATTGCCAATGTGGAGGGCGGCCGCACCACCCCCTCGGTGGTGGCTTTCTCAGAGAGTGGGGAGCGTTTGGTGGGACAGATTGCCAAGCGTCAGGCCGTCACCAACCCGCAAAATACCATTTTTTCGGTGAAGCGGCTCATCGGGCGCAAATTTTCCGACCCGGTGGTGCAAAAGGACCTCACCATTCTGCCCTATAAAATCGTCCAGGCCGACAATGGCGACGCCCACGTGGAGATCAGGGGACGGGTTTACAGCCCCGCGGAAATCTCCTCCATGATCCTGGTGAAAATGAAACAGACCGCGGAGGAGTATTTAGGCGAAAAAGTAACGGAAGCCGTTATCACCGTCCCGGCCTATTTTAACGACTCCCAGCGCCAGGCCACCAAGGACGCCGGCCGCATCGCCGGCCTGAACGTCCTGCGCATCATCAATGAACCCACCGCCGCGTCTTTGGCCTATGGCCTGGATAAAAAGAAGGACGAAAAAATCGCGGTCTTTGACCTGGGCGGCGGCACCTTCGACATCTCCATCCTGGAGATCGGGGACGGGGTTTTTGAGGTTAAATCCACTAACGGCGACACCCATTTAGGGGGCGACGATTTTGATCAGCGCCTCATCGACTATCTGGCCGATGAATTCAAGAAAGACCAGGGCATAGACCTGCGCAGCGACCGCATGGCCCTGCAGCGGTTAAAAGAAGCGGCGGAAAAGGCCAAGATGGAGTTGTCCTCTTCTCTGGAGACGGAAGTCAACCTGCCCTTCATCACCGCGGACGCCTCCGGTCCCAAGCACCTGCTCATCAAACTGACCCGAGCCAAACTGGAAGCCCTGGTGGAGGAACTCATTAAAAAACTGGAAGGCCCCTGCCTCACCGCCCTGAAAGACGCCAACGTTTCGGCCCGAGATATTGACGAAGTAATTTTAGTGGGCGGCATGACCCGGATGCCCAAGGTCCAGGAAAAAGTCAAACAGATATTCGCCAAGGAACCGCACAAAGGCGTTAATCCTGACGAAGTGGTGGCGGTGGGCGCGGCCATCCAGGCCGGTGTGCTCAAAGGCGACGTCAAGGACGTCCTGCTGTTGGATGTCACTCCCCTGTCCCTGGGCATTGAAACCCTGGGCGGCGTTTTCACCAAACTCATTGAGAAAAATACCACCATCCCCACCAAGCGCAGCCAGATATTTTCCACCGCGGCGGATAATCAGCCGGCGGTGAGCATTCACGTGCTCCAGGGTGAACGGGAAATGGCGGCCAACAACAAAACCCTGGGACGGTTCGAACTGGTGGGCATACCCCCGGCCCCCCGGGGCATCCCCCAGATCGAGGTTACTTTCGACATCGACGCCAACGGCATCGTCAATGTGTCCGCCAAGGACATGGGCACCGGCCGGGAGCAGTCCATTAAAATCACGGCCTCCAGCGGCCTCACGGAAGAAGAAATCAAGCAGCTCATTAAAGACGCGGAGCTGCATGTCGAAGAGGATAAAAAGAAACGCCAGCTGGCCGAAAGTCGCAATCAAGCCGATTCATTAATCTATCAGACGGAAAAAACCCTCACGGAATTGGGCGACAAGGTTGATACCGCCACCCGGGCCACTATTACCGAGCACGTGGACCGACTGAAAACGGCCATGGCCGGGGAGGACGCCGAGGCCATTAAACGGGCCAGCGACGAGCTGATGAAGGCCTCCCACAAACTGGCCGAGACCATGTACGCCCACACGGCCGGCGGCGCGGCCGGGGCAGCCGGGGCCGAAGCGCACCAGGCGCAGGAGAAGAGACCCGAGGATGACGTGGTGGAGGCGGAATACGAGGAAGTAAAGGAAGAACCGAAGAAATAACTTAGTGGTCAGTGGTCAGTGGTCAGTGGTCAGGGGTCAGTGGTCAGTGGTCAGGGGCCAGTGGTCAGGGGTCAGTGGTCAGGGGTCAGGGGTCAGGGGTCAGTGGTCAGGG
>VGSX01000075.1 GCA_016874895.1 Deltaproteobacteria bacterium | reverse complement strand
TCCTTATCTTTGAAGAAAAGGATTTTGAAGAAGGTTTCCCGGTCACTGATTCCGAGTCGTTGGGCCACCAGTTCGGCCAGGTCTTCCACCTTGACCCCATATGGCTGAAGTTCCACAGCCGCCTTGCGGACATGGCGCCGCACCGACTCCATGTGCACATTAACGGCGTTCCAGATTGCCGAGTTTCTCAATTTTTCGTAGCTAATGTTATTTTCGAAGGGAAACATGATGATCTGCCAGGGGGTGGCATTCAGGGGTATTGCCAAGGAGATTTTGTCCAGGTGGGAGACTCGGATTGCCGGCGATTTCAGTTGATAGGTATGGAATCTGATTATGTCGTCTTCCGCCTCAATGGTAATTTCTTCGTCGGGGATTGTATGCAGGACCCGAAAATAACCTTTCCAGGTGGCGAAGGGGATTGTTACACTTCCCCATCGTAACGATTGACAGTCCATTTCATTCTTAAAACCTTGCCCCACTATTGTTAATTTTTCGGAGGCGGTGAGGGTCACCGCGGACTTCGGGTGTATTTTGCTCGCCTTAAGCACTTTGATGGTTTTCTTATGCTTAAGCATTTCAGATTTTTTAATAATAATCTTCATGCTATTACTCAGGCCATAAAATTGTTCTCACAATCATCAACCGAATGCCCCAAAAAACAATTTTTAAGTCCGCAGGAATGGGAACCATTAATTGACCTCAGTAATATCAAATAACCCAGGAAAAGCAGCTCTGCTTCTTGGCCTTTATTCAATAATTCCACAGCCTCTGGGTTAAAGCTCAAATAACCACGATTACAAAGGCTTATGGCAGAAAGCCATTCAAGGCCAATTTCCTGGCAAACCTCATTCGGAGTTGAAGGAGTTAATCTCAGCCCTTCAAGCCGGGATACACGCGCTTTTTCTATATCATCCATAATCTGTCTTATCCAATTTTCCCGGCTAAATTCGCTGCTTTCTACTTATAGCTTCATAGAATAAATCTGGATGATATGGATGGGGTTTTGGATGGTCGATAGCTTCTCTCAACTTATTAAGGAAAGCATCGATTTCGGTTATAGGTGTTTCAAGTCTAATTAAAAATTCGGCGGGATGACCATCTTCATCGGTAATCTCAAAAAGAATATCAAGTAATGTCAAATTTGTTTCGGTATGCTGAAAAATAATCTCCTTAATTCTTGCTCTGCCTAAATAGGAGCACCAATAATTCGGGTCATCTTTATATTTTCCTACATAGATAGGTTCCATAGTTACCTCGTCTTTTTAAAAAGATAGAGATATGGTGTAATGTGCAATTCAATCGCCTTCAAACTCCCCCTCCAGCCCCAAATCCTGCAAAGCCATATTGAGCTGCTGTTTGACCGTGGGGTCGCCCCATAGGTGGGTCAAAAAAACTCTCATTTTACCACCCTCTGGATAAAAACTTCCTCCGCTCGGCGGCATCCAGCACCTGGGCACAGGATTCCCAGTTTACCTTTCCGATTTTCTGATGGTATCTGATTTCAAAAGGATGCTGTCTCGGAAGAGCATCGATGGTCTGCCTGGCTTCCTCAATTTCTCCTAGGGCCACTTGAATCCAGACATCCTCCAAGACATCGGGAATCTGGCCGAACAGGTCAAAGATTTCCTTCAGCCGGGCAGAAAGGAGTTGATGGACCCGGTCCTCCACTGACCCCCGGTAGCGCATATTATAGACGAACACCGTATCCCGAAGTTGTCCAATCCGCTGAATCCGTCCCTTCCTCTGTTCCAGCCGGGTAGGGTTCCATGGCAGGTCCAGGTTGATAAGGGTCCCCAGGCGCTGGAGGTTCAGCCCCTCGCTGGCGGCGTCGGTGCCCAGGAGCAGGCGAACTTCGCCGGTGCGGACCATCTTCTTTAACGCCTCCCGAGATTGAGACCTGAACTCTCCCCCAATCATGACCCCGGACCTCTGAGCGCCCGCATAAATCCCGATTCTTTCGCCCGGCAGGTCCTCCCCGGAAAGATGCTGTGCCAGCCACTCAATGGAATCAAACCACTGGGAAAAGATGATGCAACCCTGGTCGAGCCATCTTTTAGTCAGGAGCAGCTCAATGACTCGTTGGTATTTGGGGTCCCGTTCCTGATTGGCGTCTAAGGCGTCAATGAAGGACTGGAGTTGTCCTTTCTCATCTTGAGTCAAGGTGCGAAATTGCGGGGCAACCGCCCCGGCATCAACATCTTCTTCTTCATCAACCTCTGTTTCGGGTAGGACTTCCCAATTCTGCAAAATGGCGTCCGCGGTTTTCCTTCCGGCATAAATGGTGCTCCCCACCCGGCGAAGCAGGTGCGTTCGTAAAAACCCGGAACCACTAATTCGGCTTCCTAAAAGACGGCAAAAATCCTCGGCGCGGTTATAAGCGTCCTGCAAATAAGCAGGAAGGAGTAAGGCCCCGGCCTCATCCTCCCCGAAAAGTTCTACCTTGACCGGCTTGAGATATGGTTCATGGGTTCCCGGGTCGATGGTGGACTCAAGAAATTCCCTAGTCCGGCGCACAATATGACGGATAAAGGGATTATGGTTCTGGGCAAACTCCTGCCGCATACCGGTCAACCGGTCTTTGTCCGGCCGCATAAGATTTTCAAAGGATGACCCCGGGGCTACTGCCGCTTCCTCTCCCAGGCCCAAGGACTGGCGGACTATGGAAAAATTTGGGTGCTCAGAGGCCGGGGGTAAGGGGTTGCGGACCCAATGCCACAGTTCCCGCTCATCTTCCGGCAAGGATTGACGGCCCATGACTGCTTCCATGGCCGGCAGGGTTTGCCGCCACTGGCTCCAGGCATTACCAAACACAAATTCGTTGCCCTTGGCCAAAAGGGTCATGAGGTCCCAGACCTCCACCGGATAAATCTGCACCGGCGTAGCCGTGGCCAGAAACAAGCTTCGAGTAAGTCCTGCTATTTTGTCCATAAAGGCCAGGAGATTATTGGGGTCGGGTCTTTCACCGGCCCTGGTGGGCCCCAGGTTTTTTCGCCTGGCTCGGTGAGCTTCATCCAGAATCACACATTCATAAGAATTTCTCAGCAGGTACTCCGCCACCTCTGATACGCTGGTAATAAGACCGGTGGAAACTATCCCTACCCGCCGGGGACATTTGAGCACTCCTTCCGGCCCGAGAACCGGATGGTCAATGCCGTATTCGTCAACCCACTTCTTCCCGGCCCAGACCGCCGCGGGCATACCCAGGAGATTCCGCATTTCATCCTGCCATTGCCAGACCAGGGCCTTGGGAGCCAGCACCAGAATGGGGCCATCCCCGTGCAACGCCATGAGCATGGCGACCAGGGCCAGCTGTACGGTTTTTCCCAACCCCACCATGTCAGCCAACAAATACCGTGCCCCGAATGGCCCCCGGTGGGCGTCGAAGGCCAGCTTCACGAAGTATTTCTGATGTTCCCAGAGGCCGTATTCCTGGCGGTAAACCGGGGTTTCAATAACCGGCGCGGCTGGTTCGGGGTCCTGCCGCCACTTTTCCACCGATGGGACCACGGTGCGCCGGGCCAGCCGGCCGATGTCCTCGATGACAAAATCCGCCAGTTTGACCGCATAGGGACTCTGCCACAGGGCGTCAAATTCTTCCTGGACCCAGGCCACCGCTTCCGGGGAATTATCCTCCCAGAGAATTTCATAATTGAGTTTCCAGGCCTGGAAAGTTTCGTTCACGCTCCCCAGGAAGGCGGTCTTGCTGCCGTTGCCCAAGGTGATGACCCCGGCCTTGCCGTGGATAAGGCCGAATTTGTCATTGGGGAGGACCTTGACCTGCAGCTTGCCGTCCCGGAGAAACCGGTAGAGGCGCTGAAACCTGCCCTGGCTCGGCTCGCCAAACTTTTCCGGTCCGGAGGCGCACCACTCCCGCCGCATCCCGTATTGAGCCGCCCGGGCGGTCTCCACATCCTGCACCTGCAGATCGGAATTGCAGATGACCCGGATCGGCCCTTGCACCGATTCCAGGGCCTCGCCCGCCACCTCTAAAATAGAGGAGCTAAAATACCCGGCAATGCGGTCATAGGCCAGGGCGCCCCGCAGGCGCTCGGTGAGAAAGGTCTGGTCCAGTTTATGGAGGCGGGAAGTGAAGCGGTTAATCATAATGGCTTCGTGGTTGGACGGTAGTCGTTTTCCACCGCCCCGGCCACCAGGCGGGCGGCTTCCCCATCCTGGCGCCAGTTCTCCAACTTGATTCCCATGGTGGCCAGATAATGGAGCACTATGATCAGCTTCTGGCGTTGATTCCAGTAATCGGCCAGTTCGGTCTTAAGCCAGTCTCTCCCCGTGATCGCCTCGCGAGTCCTGGAGGCCTCCCGCACTGCAAAGAGGGCCTGGCGGAGCAGGGAGCCGCCGAAGCCGTCCCCCCCCAGAATTTTGTTGGCAAATTCCGAAGCCGTCTTGCAGCGAGTATGGTTTGCCTGAGTGCTGGCCAAAAAAGGCAGGTATTCCCGCACCCCGAAGCCCCGGGCCAATTCCTGATACACCCCGACGCGCCGCTCCCCGTGGCTCTCCAGTTCCAAGCCCTTCAGGTAGAAGCGCTCCTCCGGCGTCAACTTTTTCCAAAGTTGGGGGTCGAATCCCTGGGGAATGAGGTAGTCGCAGGCGGTCTTGACCGCCTCCTCAATGATCTCCTCAATGGGCGAGATTGCCCCGCGGGGGCGGGTGCGGGACAGCTCGTATTCGATGTCCAGGTCCTCGATCTTCCGGTACTGGGTCAGCACCCGCAGGGCCGCGGCATAGGCCGCCAGTTGGTAATCGGTGTCCCCGAAGTTGGGGTCCTCCTGGTCGTCCAGGGCCAGCATGCTGTCCATCTGGGCCTTGACCTCGCCTTCGATGCGGAAAGAGATTTCATCCCGGTAGGCGGTTTCCTGGGAGGTGCGCTTGCGTAGCACCAGTAGGACCGTGCCTTGAACATAGTTACCCTGCTTGAGGGAGGACTCGGTTTCGGTGCCGATGGTCCAGGCCGCGGTGACGTGCAGGCCCGCGGCCCAGAGGATGAGGGCCAGGTCGGCCCAGACCTTGACGTCCTGATGGGTGAACATCACCACCTGCAAACCGTCATCGGGCATAAGGGCCGTCAGGTTGCGGTAGGCGGCCACCATGCTGCGGCGGAAATGCTCGTCCTTGCCGGTTATCGCTAAGGCTCTTTTACTATCGGTAACCCATTCCAGAAAAACTTGGCTTAAGAGTTTCTCATACCAAGACAAATAAAATTCAGATAACTCATGGTAATTAATAGCATCTGCATAAGATGGGTCAGTAATCCAAATATCATTTTCTAATGTTATAATTCTTGCATCATTTACTTCAACAGATGATTTATTATTAAGCTCACAACTCTTTATTTTAATAAAAAACGTGTTATTTACTTTTGAAAGCGGCCTACAACCATAAGTAATCAGTGTATTAAATGCTTGATTATATAAAGCATTCTCTACAATGCCTTCATTAGCTGCGGCAGTATGACAACGTGATAGGCGGGAATTATAATCAATTGCTATGGCCGTTCCTAAGAGATTGCCAACTAATTCTATTTTTTCATTTTTGGACAAAGAACCCATTTTCTCAAAAAATAAACCACCTATCAACAACTGCCGCGGATTAAACAAATGATGCCAATAGGTCCAGCCTCTTGTCCTGATCGGCTCATCAGTTTTTTCTCCGGGCTCTATTGGGCGGCTGGGGAGGTAGCCCTTCGCCTGCCAGTCGTGAAACCTTTCCCGGAGCAGGGCCAGCACCCGGGCTTCCCGTTCCAAATCATGAGCGTCAGGGGCGCGGTAATGACGTCGGGTTCTCTCTTTGGCTTCGTCATCAAGATAGGTTTCCACCCAGCGGATGCAGTAGAGGCGCTCCTGGAAGACGTCCTCCGGGCGGGGCACCAGGTCGTCGTTCTCCCACAGGCGCAGGCCGTATTGCGCCCCTTCCCCGGTGCGCCGGTCGCCCCGGAGCATGGCGAAAGGGGTGGACTTCCGGCAGGTCGGGACGGGACAATGAAGGGCATTTCCCTTGACCGTGCCCGCCTTTTTGGCCGCCTCCATTTCCTGGGCTGAAACCCCAGATTTGATGTGGAGATCAAACCGCTGCTCTTTTTCGTTAAACTCCAGGACTGCAATGGTCTTGGTGCCCTCACCGATGACCCAGGAGGGCGCCAGGGGGACCATGACCCCGCACTCAGGGCAGCGGGTCTCCAGGCAGTAGAGGTAGGCGTCGGCCCGCCAGCCCTGCTCGTTGTGCTCAATCCGCCACTCGGTTACCTGGCGGCCCACTGCGGCATAAACTCTTTCCTGGGCCTCCCTGACTTTCTTGGCCACCTCCGGGCCGCCGCCCACGATATGCAGGGCCGCCCAGGTGAGAAGCGCGGCCACGGGGCTCAAATCCGAGGCATAGACCTCGCACCCCAAACGGGCCGCCTCGAAGGGGATGCTGCCGCCGCCACAGAACACGTCCCCCACCCGGGGGATGTGGCCGAAGCGGCGATCCCCCAACTGGCGCACCAACTCCCGCAGGCCCCGGGCGCTGGTCTCCAAATGGGCGTTGATGTCGGCCCAGGCCTCCGGCGATGGGCCTTCCAGATGCTCCGGCCGCCGGCAATACTCCAGCTTCTCAT
This sequence comes from Deltaproteobacteria bacterium, assembly GCA_016874895.1. Taxonomy (GTDB): domain Bacteria; phylum Desulfobacterota; class Desulfobaccia; order Desulfobaccales; family Desulfobaccaceae; genus Desulfobacca. The sequence continues at coordinate 6,680 of VGSX01000075.1, read as the reverse complement.
CATACGAGAGGCCCTGAAACACCAAGCGTTGCAGGGTGCGTTTGTCCTCAGCCTTGATGCCTTTCTTGTACTTGGGCTTATCCGGGGTTGAGTCCGGCGTGAACCAGCGTTCCCGCTCCTTCTCAGGGAGCCGGGCAAAAAGCTCTTTCAAGGGAATGCTCTTGTCTTTGCGCCGCCACAGGCCCTCTTCGTCCATGGTCATGAGCCGGAGGAAAATTTCCCGGTCCCGGCGAGGATTGTCCGTGGCGGGAAGCAGCAGTCCCAACAGAGCGGCCCGCACCACCACCAGGGGTTTGCGGCCCCACCATTTGCCCAGCCCGGTGAGGGTTTGGCCGAGGTTGGCCTTGCGTTCCTTGTAGCTCTCCTTGGAGAGCTTGGACACGGGGAACTGGGTTTCGATGAAGGATTTGCTTTCTGGTTCCATTATTCCAAAAGTTTCTTTTGCCGTTCCTCGGTCCCCATGGCCCAGGGGCGGTCTTGATCCCGCACCCGAAAGAGGGGGGATTCAGCCGGCGGCGCCAGGTACTCGGTGGATACCGGGTTCTCGGCCAGGGCGTAATACAAGGCCTTGCGCCAGCCCCGGCCCCGGCCGGTGACCGCGTGACCGGTGGCGGCGTTGGTCATGGTAAAGAGCCACCAACGTTCTTCCGGGGCCAGCCCCAGCCAATTCTTCACCGCCAGGGGGATGAATTCCGGGTCCGCGTCTTCAATGGCCCAGGCCAGGAGCACCAGTTCCTTGCCGAAGAGCCGGGAAACCGGCACCGGTCCAGTCTTCCACTGGCCGGTCTTGCGTCCGTTCTGCTTCAGGCGGCGGTTGAACTCCGCCTTCACTTCCTGGGCGATGGCCTCCCACTTGCGGCGGGGGAGGATTACCCGGACCTTGTTGTCCATCTCGCCCAGGTCCAGGCTGACCTCCGGTTGGATTTCATTTTCCCGCCATTCAAAATGCTCCGAAATGAAGACCGGGGCGTCTTTGGCCGCGGGAATGGTCACCAGAAAATGGTGGCGGCTCTCTGCCGGAATGAAGCCGAATCCCAGGACCTGGGGCTTTTTGGCCATTATTGTTCGACCTCGCCCGTCTTCAGCTCAGTCTTGGCTTCAGCCGCCCAATCCAGGAGGTGCTGGCCCAGGGGGAACCAGAGGCGGGGCACAGTGACCCCCACCTGGCCATCAGGGAGCAAGCGCCGCAAGTATTCCACCGCCTGGCGCATCTGGGTGCCGTCCAGTTGAAAATCGGGATGGACGGCGAAATCCAGCCATTTGCTGCCAGTAACCATCAGCCGGGGGCCGCAGGCCGCGGCCTGATGTTTCTGGAGACGGTCCAGGAAGTCGTAAGACTCCATGGTGGTGTCAAACTTGTGTTCCCGTCTCCAGGTAGCCGGCTTGGTGGGGTCAAATTCCGGCTCGTCCCTGTCCCAGGGAATTTCCCGGCGGTGGACCTCGGAAATGACGCCGTCCTTTTCCGCCACGGCCAGGACCAAAAAGGTGTTCTTCCCCACTGCAAAGGGTTCGGCATAAGAGGCGCCCTTATCCAGGGGGCTGGAGCCGTCCTTGGTAAAGCGAATGGGGGCCGGGGGCGCAGCCCGCAGTTCCACCATCTTTTCGGTGCCGTCCCGCCCCTGATAAACCCGGGACTTGAGGGTGATCTTGTTGCGCCATTCCACGGCCGGGCCGGTTTGGTGCTTGCCGGAAGAATCCACACAGAGGAAAGACACCTTCAGTTCGGCGGTGGCGAAATTTTTTGGGTCTTCGACGCGGCCGGACTCGGGAGTGGCTTCTTTCCCAACCTCAAAGCAGATGAAGTCCCCATGCACCGGGTTAAGTCGGAGGACCACTTCACCCGTATCGTCGTTCCGGGACAACTGCTGAATCTGAATGCCGGTTTCCGGGGGCGGGAATGGGGGCTTCTCCACCCAGCCATCGGTTTCCCGCCACTGGTCGGCGTGAACCATCTTCTCCTTGAGGCGGTCCAGGGCATCGGGGCGGTGCCAGGGCCAGGCGGTATTGGTGGCAGACCGCTTCTTGACTTCACTCCAGAGCATAGTTTTTTGAGTAAAAAGGCGGTCTTCGCATTTTTTCCGGAAGGCCTCACTCTCAATATCTTCGGTGAATTTTTGCTTGCTCTTCAAAGCCTCCCGGATTTGCTTTTCGCCGTTATAGTTATTGTCGGTGAAGCTCATCAGGAAGTCGCCGGTGCGCAACTGGTTCATGTGGGGAAAGACCAGGGTGGTGAAGGTTTCCCGGGCCGCGCTCAGCAACTGTAACATGATGCGTTCCTGGAGTTCTATCGCCTTTAGCCGCTGGGGGTCGTTTTCCGGGTACTTTTCGTCGTCCATCTCTTTCAGGATGGAGCCGATGGCCTTCAATTCCGCAGCGCGCTCCAGCAGGTGCTCCAGGGTCTGATACTGGCCGGTGAGAAAAAGAATCCGATTCTGGTAATCCAGATCATCATAGAATTTCTGCAAATCCGGGCTTAAGCCCTCTCGCTCAAACGGCTCACAAATGACTATGGTAACTTTCTCGGGTTTAATCTGAATCTGATCAATGGCCGGCAGGGCCAGGACCTCCTGGTAACAGTCTTTCATGACGGGCTGAAAGATACCGGCAAGGAAAGAGCGCAACTCTCTCAGGCAGGCCTCACGGTTGTAGGAGTCGGCCCGGGTCTTGAGGTCTGCCACCAGGTTTTTGAGATTCTTAAAGAATAATTTGCCATCGCTACTGGCCCAGAGATACCAGGCGCTGGTAAAGAACCTTTCAAAGACATTTTTCTGAAGCTGGGACACATCGCGACCAGGAGCACAGAGGTAGGAGACAATATCTGACTCGGATAATCCCAGAACTGCGTTGGGAACATTGGCCAGAGAGGCCACCAGGAGCAGTTTGCCCACGTCCTGGGTATCGTGACCGCCGCCCAGGTTGGCGTCCATGATTTCGGCCACGGCACTGCCACTGGAAGCAATGTCATGGGCGATGGCGTTATCCAGGGTGGGGTTGATGGCGGTGATTTCCGCCAGAGTCTCATTGTGGTTGAGGTCCAGATCGTAGGGGTGAACAAGGTGAATCTGGTCAGCCCGTTTGGTTTCATAGAGCCGGGATACCAACACCCGCATGAGGCGAATGAGGCCGCGGGTCTGTTGAAAGCCGGGGTTCTCCCGGAAACGGGCATAAAGATCCCGGATGGTGAAGTGAAAGGGATAGGATGACCTGATCTGGGCGGCATACTGCTCCGGGGATGCCTTGGTGATGTCCATCTGCCTGGCGTCCCGGACGGCCTTGGCATAGGCTTCGGCCACTGCGGCGACCTCAGTCTCAGCAGGCAACTTTTCAAACAGGCGTTTCCGCAAAATATGATAGACATCGTCGGTGTTCATGCCCACTGGCTCCAAGCGGAGGGCCATACGATGGACTTCGTCTTCAAAATTGGCCAGAGCCTTTAGGAGGTGAGCACTGCCTTCCTCATAAGTGGCCCGGAGGTCGGAGATCACTACGCAGACATTGTCCAGCTCGGCCTTTGCGACCGCTACCAGCAAGTTGGCCAGGGCCGCAGTCGTTACATGGGCCAGATTGGTGTCGCCGATGGTTTTGGCCTTGGCATGCTCGAAGTACGGGGGCAGTTCATCCAGCAGGATGAGCTTGGGTTCCCCCTGAAGAAGTCTTATCCAATCTGTCGGCCCCGGTGCGGATAGAGGCGAATAAAAATTGTTGAAGACCTCCTTTTTGCCAAGCTGGTCGGCAATGGCACCCCAGATTCCGTAAGGGGCGCTGGTTTCCCGGCCGGTGAACCCCACCACCCGCACCTCCCCTAAATCCTTTTCCTCATAGGCCTCACCCATGACCTGGAAGCGAAGGTGGGGGTGACGGGCCAGCAAACCCAGGGCTATCATATTGTGGGTCTTGCCGCCGCCCATGGCCTGGGTAAGGACAAAGACTCCCTGCGTGGAGTTCCCGGCAAATCTTCGGAAGGCTTCCCGGAGGAGGCGGGCCATGCCGTCAGTGCGATAATTCTCAGTGAAAAATTCCTCGGCGTTAATCCGGTCATCGATAAGGTTGGTGATATCCAGAACTGTATCCCGACGACCGGTATCGAAAACGCTGGGGCGGGGTGTGCAGAGTTCACCGATGGGCTTCATTTTCACCCTTCCTGCCTAATATTTATAAACTCCAGGAGATTAAAGTCAGGGACCGGAAAATTCAGGGTTTTTCGATATGTCTTGGTAATCACGCCGAGCAAATCCCCCACGATAAAACCACCAAAGGTGAGTGGCTCGTTGGTCACCCGGACCGGCTCATTGAATTTGGGGGTCTTGAGGATATCACCCCGTTTGAGGGGAAGACATTCCATCCTAATGGCCTTGGATTATAAGGAAATTCATGCCGGAGCTATTATGCCATAATCGTTCAGAAACGGTTAAATTTTTTTGGCGTGCTTGATGCAGCTAATTTCCTGACCGGAAGGATTCTCTAGAAGAGTCGATTGCCGGAAACAGAGAAGCGGACAAGAATCAATTAACCGGAAGCTCCTGGTGTCCTGGGCAGGGAATAGCGATATGTCCAGAGCTATCTTGCCGAAACTATTATTTTTTTCAGGTAATTCATGCTTTGGTTTGGGATATGGAAAAATGCAGAAAAAGGATGAATAGAACGGGGAAGGTCGCAAGAAAAAATCCCAAGTTTATTGACAAAAATAGGTTTAACTTATTTATAATATTAAAGAATGTGGTTTATTAAATTGTCAGCCGAAATAATTCTAATGAATATTTCTGGCAATTGTCCATATTTAACCGCTAAAAGGGCCTTCTGCTTCTTCCTCCAAAATGGCCTTGGCCAGCTCTTTGCCTTCATCCGTCAAGGTGAGTCCCGTCCGATACCTGGTTAGGGTTTTCCAGTATTCAATCAAACCACGCACCCATAATCGGGTTAGGCATCTGGATAAAGAGGCATGGGCCGTTTCGTACTCACACCCGGCAAACACCTGGTGCAAAATGTCTTGACAGGTAAGGAATCTGCTCTTGAAGCAAAGAACCAAAATTCTTTTTTGAAGGTCCGAGATGCCCCTGCTCATCGCCATCTCCCATGTGGTGAAGGTCAATCTTTGATGAATCAAAGAAAGTTTGACAAGTTTTTCAGTATCTTCAACCGTTGACGCTCTGATTTACCATTGTCGGTCATGCCTGCAAGGAGCTGGGCAATCTTCCTTTGGCGTGCCCTGGGCCGGCCAAAAAGGGCCTTGGGGTCATTACTGAATTTTCGCAAAACCCTTAACCCGCTGTTACACAGCGCTTGAGCACTTGCTCCTTGGAATCCCGCGGCCCGGGCAGCATCTTTCATCAAGAGTCCAGAAAAATAGAGGTTTAAGAATTTCCACTCTCTCGGCGAAAACCGGGATTTAACCATGACCTAACCAGCCCTCGGATTGCATTTTCAACCCAACGTCACCGTCTACCCCTGGGCCTCCAGGTCCTCCCGGTCTAGCCATCCAACCTCGACCATCGCCGCCTCCACCTGGGCCAAGGCTGCCCGGAATTGCGGCCACAGGTGGGGGGACACCGCCAGACCTTTTCTAGTCGGCGCCGGGTCCTTGCCGTCCCCTTTGGCGTAAACCCGCATATCAATAAACTTGCGGCCTTTGAATTCCCCCAGGCGAAACCGGATTGTCTCCCGTGAGTTCTTGGGCACTTCACAAACTTGGGTATCACTCATGCCTTTCCCCTTTCAGATAACCTCTATAAATTCCCGTGTCAGTAATTCCTAAAAAGGAATCTCATCCGGTGTTTGACACTTGGCCGGGGGTGAAAGCAGGCCACGCAACTCACCACAGACCCGGCCCACTATGTTGGATAACACCTGGCCCGCATAGGCCAGGTTCCGCTGGTCCGACAACTCGATCATGGTGCTTATGATTCTTGCTGTGTCCATCTCTTTAATTGACGCGGAAATCACTTTTTCACGTTCGGCTAATTTACTTTCGAGTCCCCATTTTTCTTGCCCTATGCCTTCGATCACCTGTTCATATTCCCGCAACTGCTCTCGATGGATTTTCAACGCCTTTGTCAGCGCCGCATCATATTTCTCGCCGCATTCATGGCACACAACCCCCACTGTGCCAGACAAAAAAAGTTCTAACCCAACCATGGGGGCGGTACGCCCGCTGCAAATGGCGCACGGGTCATTACTGGCGCAATTATTCAGCTTTACTTCCAAGGCGATTCTCTTTTTCATGGCTTTTTTCCTTTCAGTCTCTTTTCAGTCTCTTTCGTGTTTTTTAGAAAACTCAGTTACCGCCTTGCTCATTGCTATTATCCCCCTTTCATTATGACTTCACACGCCATTGCCACCCCAAACCGCCCCCTATCCAGCCGTCGGCAATGCCCCCAGGCTTGGGTCGGATTCGGGGAAATGACGGCGGGGAGAAAATGGCCGCACTCATAACAGGTCAGAACTCGCTCCGTGGCCTGAGGCCTCTGGGCCAGATAACTTATCACCTGGGGCTTATACTTCTTCACCAGGGCCAGCAGGGGGCGCACCTGGGCCGGGTCCGGGTCGCCCTGTCCCTGCCATTTATAGCGCACCCTCTCTCCTTGGAGTTCGAAGCGGTATCCCAGATGACTTAGCTTCATGACAACTTGGCCGATGTCCATCACAATTCGCCCTCCTTCAGAAAACCATTAGGCAAAGAATGT